>JAQCFD010000055.1 GCA_027618305.1 Pseudomonadota bacterium | reverse complement strand
CCGCATCCGCGGCAAGGGCAGAGCCGGCGTTGAAGCCGAACCAGCCGACCCAGAGCATCGCGGCCCCGATCATGGTGAGACCGGGACTGTGCGGCGGCTGGACCTCACCCGGAAACCCGCGACGTGGCCCGAGCATCATCGCCAGGACCAGCGCGGACACGCCCGCGGTCACATGGACCACGACGCCGCCGGCGAAGTCGAGCAGGCCCATCTCGGCGAGGAAACCGCCACCCCAGACCCAGTGCACGACCGGCGCATAGACGATGAGGACCCAGACGAGGGAGAAGGCGATCACGAACGAGAAATGGATGCGTTCGGGATAGGCGCCGACGATCAGCGCCGGGGTGATGATCGCGAACGTCATCTGGAACATGAAGAACAGGGTTTCGGGGATCGTTCCCGACACACTGTCGATGGTGACGCCGGACAGGAATGACTTACCGAGCCCGCCCCACCAGGCGTTGCCGTCGCCGAACGCGATCGAGTAACCGACCGCGAACCAGAGAATGGAAACCGTTGCCGCGATGGCGAAACAGTTCATGAGAACCGACAGCACGTTTTGTGATCTTACGAGGCCCGCGTAGAACAGTGCGAGACCAGGCAGGGTCATAAATAAAACCAGCGCCGTCGAGGTCAGAATCCAAGCCGTATCGGCTCCTTGCATGATTCCGCTCCTTCATATGTTGGTTGTTACAAATTCTTATTATTTGCGGGCTGCCGAATGAGTTTGCGCCATGCGACCACGGGCAAGCCCGCGGCCTCGAAGAGGCGCTGGTTCTTTCGGAATCCCGTAACGGCGAGTGTGCGGTTATGTTTCTTATTTGGCCGCCGGTAGGCTTCGCGCAGGATAATATCGGGCTGACGGGCGATCGCAAGGGGCACATGTGAGCAACTCCAAGACAAGCGGGGCGAAGCAAATTCCCGCCGAGACGTTTCTGCGGGAGCTGTTTGCGTCGGCGGTCGCGTCTGCGGATCCAATGCTCTGCGTACCGCCTGCACTACGACGCCCTGATGTGACCGGCCGTATCATCGTGGTCGGTGCGGGCAAGGCGTCGGCGGCGATGGCGCTGGCCGTCGAGCGGCAAGCCGAAAAACAGGGATGGCACGATCGCCTGGAAGGTCTCGTGGTGACCCGCTACGGGCATGGCGCCGATTGCGCGCGCATCGAGATCATCGAGGCGGCACACCCGGTGCCGGACGCGGCCGGCGCGGATGCAGCGCGGCGGATCCAGGCCCTGGCCGCAGACCTGACGTCGGATGACTTGCTGCTTTGCCTGATCTCCGGCGGCGGCTCGGCGCTTCTCGCAGCACCTGCCGATGGCATCAGTGTTGAGGAGAAGGCAGCCGTGACCCGCGCGTTGCTGCGATGTGGCGCGCCCATCGACGAGATGAACTGCGTGCGCAAGCATATCTCGGCCGTGAAGGGCGGCCGTCTGGCGCGTCGTGCGGCGCCGGCGCGGGTGCTCTGCCTGATGATTTCGGATGTGCCCGGCGACGATCCCTCGGTCATTGCGTCGGGTCCGACGGTCCCCGATCCGACGACACGGCAGCAGGCGCTCGGGATTCTGACGCGATATGCGATCGATGTGCCGGCCTCGGTCGCAGCGTTGTTGAGCAGTCCGGCAGGTGAGACGCCGAAGGGCGACGATCCGTTGTTTGCCAAAGTCGAGAACGTGATCGTCGCGCGGCCGTCCGACATGCTGGCCGCGGCGGCGGCCGCCGCACGCGAGGCCGAATGTGCGGTTGTCTCTCTGGGTGCCGATCTCGAGGGGGAGGCGCGTGAACTGGGTGCGCAGCATGCAGCACTGGCTGTGCGGCTTCAGCGGGAGCGCGCCGCAGATCTGCCGCTCGTCATTCTGTCCGGCGGGGAGACCACCGTGACTGTCAAAGGCGACGGGCGCGGCGGGCGCAATGCGGAGTATGCGCTCGGGCTCGCACAGGCGCTGGCCGGTGCGGCGGACATCCATGCGATTGCCTGTGATACGGACGGCATCGATGGCGTCGAGGACAATGCGGGGGTGCTGGTAACGCCCGATACGCTTGACCGCGCACGGGCGGCGGGTGTCGATGCAACCGAGGTGCTGGCACGAAACGATGCCTACAGCCTGTTCGCCACGATCGATGATCTGGTGGTCACGGGACCGACCCGCACCAACGTGAATGATTTCCGGGCGATTCTGATCACCTGAATCGAAAAGGCCGGCGTCCCGCTCTCATGGGACCCCGGCCTTTCTGAATTCAGAAGCGGCGCTTGCGCGGCGGCTTATGGCGTCTGTTTGGGCGCCTTGCGCAGCAGCTTACGCTGTTTGCTTGCGCGCCTTGCGCTTGGCCCACCATGTTTCAATATCCAGCTTGAAATGCATGTAATAGACCTTGGGGAAGATGATCAGGATGTCATAGAGGGCCACCCAGCCGCCCTTCAGGGTCACCGGGATCGTGATCCAGGGGGCCGCGCCGAGGATGGCGACATGCTCGTCGGTGTTGATCGTGTCGCGGTTCTGCAGCGCGCGATCCACCAGATGTGCGAATGACCAGTCGGCGCGATAGATGACCTGTCCGTCGGGATTGATCACATACACGGTGTTGGGCAGAAGGCCCCACTCGTGATGCCATTTGCCCTCGACGTTATCGACGATGATCTTGCGCTCTTCCTTGTAGTCGTCGCGGTTGCGCTTGGCATATTCGATCTTCTCGTCGATCGTTTCCGCCTGCTTGGCCTTTTCGCCTGGATGCGCCTCACGCACATAGACCACCAGCCATTCGACGTCGGGATACTTCTCCTTCAGCTTGGCATAGGGCTTCACGTTCTTGACATACATCGGGCAGGTCAGGCTGCCGGACTCGATCACCAGCCACTTGCCCTTGTAGTCGGCAAGCTTGACCTCGTTCCCGTCCAGATCCGTCAGGGTGTAGTCGTAGTTTACTTCCTCGCCCGCCTTCGGGCCCGGGAAGTAGCCGAGCTCGTAATTGCTCATCTTGAAGCGCGGATAATTATATGTGTCGTCGCGTGCGGGTGCGCCCATCGGTTCGCTCTCCTTGCGGGCTTCGCCGGGAAGCCCCATTCATTGATTTGCGCAAATATTACAGCATAAAGGGCCGCTTCGGTAGAAACAGAAGCGTGAGTTTGGTCACAGGTTTTCGCAACGGCCCCGGAAATCCGGGGGTTAAACCACCGTCCAGCCGCCGTCGATGGTCAGGCTCGCACCGGTGATCAGCGCCGAGGCGGGCGAGGCGAGGAATATGACGGAGCCGGTGACGTCGGAAATCTTGCCGAGACGCCCCATCAGAATACGGTCCATCACGAATTCCTTGAACTCGGGATTCTCGAACATCGGCTTGGTCATCGGTGTTTCGATGAAGGTCGGGCCGATGCAGTTGCTGCGGATGTTCTGGGGCGCCAGCTCGGCGGCGATCGCCTTGCTCATGCCTTCGACCGCGTGTTTTGTCGCGCAATAGTTGGTGCGGTTGGGCGAGCCGACATGGCCCATCTGAGACGACATGTGAATGATCGAACCGCCACGGCCGTTCGCGAGCATGCGCCGCGCGGCGGCCTGGGCGACCAGGAACATCGACTTCACGTTGATGTTGAGCAGGAAATCGAGATGCTCCTCGGTCACATCGACAAAGGGTTCGGGGATGTTGGCACCAGCGTTGTTCATCAGGATGTCGATCCGCTCGAGGCTCTCGATCTTCTCGGTCACCTGTTTGGCATCCGTCACGTCGCATATCACCGTATGCGCGGTGCCGCCGGCCTCGGTAATGCGCGCGGCGACCTCGTTGAGGTCGCTCTGGGTGCGGCTGACGAGCACGAGTTCGGCCCCGGCGTCGGCCAGCGCCAGCGCGATGCCGCGCCCCAGGCCGCGACCGGCGCCGGTGACCACGGCAACCAGACCGTCGAGGCGCAGTGACGGTGATTTGTTGTCTTCAGTTTCCACAGCACTCATCTCATTCTTTTCCCGTCGCAATGTCGTCAGAGCCATCGGATTGGGCACTTGCAATCCGAATTTGGTGCGACCATAACCGAGCCGGTTGTCGGACGTAAGACCGGCAAATGGATATCAATTCTGGAATTTTGGAAGCGAGGCACCGACATGGCCAAGAAAGCAACCGCACGCAAACCCGCCGCGAAGAAGAGCACGGCTCGCAAGGGCAAGAAGCTGCTCACCAAAGCGGACGTGATGCGCAAGTGCAAGCAGCTCAGCAACTGGGGCAAATGGGGTCCCGACGATGAGCTCGGTGTTCTCAACTACATCACCCCGGAAGACATCGCCAATGCGGCCAAGCTGGTGCGCAAGGGCAAGGTCTTTCGCCTGGGCCTGAACCTCGACGAGAAGGGCCCGCAGAACGGCTTGTTCGGCGGTCGCTGGAACCCGATGCATCAAATGCTTGCCACGGGCACGGATGCGGTGCAGGGCATTCAAGATCCGATCGCCGGCATGCGTTATGCCGATGATGCCATCAACCTGCCGACCCAGGCCGCGACCCAGTGGGACGCGCTGTCCCATGTCTTCACCGACGACAAGATGTGGAACGGCTATGACGCGACGCTCGTCGACGTGCGCGGTGCCCACAAGAACGGCATCGAGAAGTTCGCCGACAAGATGGTCGGTCGCGGCGTGCTGTTGGACGTTGCCCGCTACAAGGGCAAGAAGCGCCTCGCGGACGGCTATGAGATCACCATCAAGGACCTCGAAGCGACCGCCAAGAAGCAGGGCGTGGAAGTGCGCCGTGGCGATTTCGTGATCTTCAACACCGGTCAGATGGCCGATTGCCTGGATAAGGGCGAGTGGGGCGGCTACGGCGGCGGCGACGCACCGGGGCTCGGCTTCGAGACCGTCGACTGGATCCACGAGAAGCAGATCTCGGGCATTTGTTCCGACACCTGGGGCATCGAAGTGCGCCCGAACAAGAGTGTCCCGGGCCTCAACCAGCCCTGGCATTGGGTGACGATCCCGCATATCGGCATCGTCCATGGCGAGATCTGGTATCTGCGCGAGCTGGTCGCGGATTGCGCCGAGGACGGCGTTTATGAGTTCTTCCTCTGCGCCCCGCCGCTGGTGATCACCCGCGGCACCGGTTCGCCGATCAATCCGCAGGCCATCAAGTAAATTTGACGGCAGAGATGCAGTTTCGGGGGTCACGTTCCATTGGAGCGTGGCCCCTTTGTTTTGCTATAGTTCCACTATAAGAAAACCGGCCCGCGCGAGACGGGCGCAACAGAGAGTTACGGGGGAGCGCAGAGATGCACCGTTACGACGATCCGAAATTCCAGATGGACATGGACACCATCAAGGAGAAATCCGAACGCAACAAGAACTGGGGCAAATGGGGTCCCGACGATGAGTGGGGCACGATCAACTATGTGGGTGACGAGGAGCGCAAGGCCGCGGCCCAGCTGGTCAAGAAGGGCCAGGTGTTCGCACTGGGTCTGAACTTCGACTCCGACGGGCCGCAGAACGGTTTGTTCGGCGGCCGCTGGAACCCGATCCACACCATGCTCGCGACGGGAACGGACGCTGTCCAGGGCAAGCAAACGGTCCCGGGCAAGAAGTATCCCAGCCAATATGCAGACGATTCCGTTTCGCTGCCGCTGCAGTGCGGCACCCAGTGGGACGCGCTCGGCCATGTCTTCAACAGCGACAAGATGTGGAACGGTTACGACGCGACCCTGGTCGGGGCCAACGGTGCCGAGAAGAACGCGATCCACAAGATGCGCAACAAGATGGTCGGCCGCGGCATTTTGCTCGATATCGCGCGCTGGGCCGGTGTCGATTCCCTCGACGACGGCACCGCGATCGATGCCGACGATCTGGACGCTTGGGCCAAGGCGCAGGGTGTCGAGATCAAGCGCGGCGACTTCGTGATCTACCGGACAGGCCACATGGAACGTTGCCTGGCCGCGGGCGAGTGGGGCGGATATGCGGGCGGCGAAGCGCCGGGCGTGTCCTTCCACACCTGTGACTGGATGCATGACATGGAAATCGCCGCGATCTGCGCCGACACCTGGGGCTGCGAAGTCATCCCGAACGAGACGGATGACGTGTTCCAGCCCTGGCACTGGATCGTGATCCCGCAGATCGGCATCACCATGGGCGAGATCTTCTATCTCAAGGATCTGGCGAACGACTGTGCCGAAGATAATGTCTACGAGTTCATGTTCGTGGCCCCGCCGCTGCCGATCACGCGTGGCGTTGGCTCACCGATCAATCCGCAGGCGATCAAGTAGCATTTGCGAATAACTTGTCGGATCGGGCGGTGCCGGGGTTGTCGGTGCCGCCCGCTCTGTTTTAAGACACTGCAAAGCACACCCAAACGAGGAAGAGTGACATGGCCATCGAGTTCCTGAAGCAGGGGATGGACGCCGACGCGACCGACGAAGCCGATGCCAAGGTGCGCGGGATCGTCGAGGTCATTCTCGGCGACGTGAAGTCCCGCGGTGATGCGGCGCTGCGCGAATTGTCGGAGAAGTTCGACAAGTGGACGCCCGACAGCTTCCGCCTGTCCGACGAACAGGTGCAGGCGCTCGTCGATTCGCTGCCCGAGCAGACGGTCGAGGACATCAAATTCGCCCAGACCCAGGTCCGCAACTTTGCGCAAATCCAGCGGGCTTCCATGCAGGACGTCGAGGTCGAAACCCTGCCGGGCGTGACGCTCGGACACAAGCATATCCCCGTGAACAGCGTTGGTTGTTACGTGCCCGGCGGGCGCTATCCGATGGTGGCGTCGGCCCATATGTCGATCGTGACGGCGAAGGTGGCCGGCGTGCCGCGGGTGATCGCCTGCACGCCGCCGAACGAGGGTGGCCCGCACGCGGCGACCATCGCGGCGATGCATTTCGCCGGCGCCGATGAAATCTACTGCCTCGGCGGTGTTCAGGCCGTGGCCGCGATGGGCATCGGCACCGAGACGATCGCGCCGTGCGACATGCTGGTCGGGCCGGGCAACGCCTATGTGGCCGAAGCCAAGCGTCAGCTCTACGGCAAGGTCGGCATCGACCTGTTTGCCGGCCCCACGGAAGTGCTCGTAATCGCCGACGACAGCGCCGATGTGGAGATGGTGGTGGTCGATCTGCTCGGTCAGGCCGAACACGGCCCGAACTCACCGGCCGCCGTGATCACGACGTCGCGGGCACTTGCCGAGGCCATCCCGGCGGAGATCGAGCGCCAGCTTAAAATTCTCCCGACCGCCGATGTGGCGTCGGTCGCGTGGCGCGATTACGGCCAGATCATCCTGTGTGGCGACCGCGAGGAGATGCGGGCCGAGGCGGATCGTCTTGCCTATGAGCATGTCGAAATCCTGACCGAGGACCCGCGCTGGTTCCTGGACAACATGACCAATTTCGGCGCGCTGTTCATCGGCCCCGAGACCAATGTGGCCTATGGCGACAAGGTCATCGGCACGAACCACACCCTGCCGACCAAGGGCGCGGCGCGGTATACGGGCGGTCTGTGGGTCGGCAAATTCATGAAGACCTGCACCTATCAGCAGGTCACGGAAGAGGGGAGCGCGCTGGTCGGCGACTATTGTTCGCGGCTGTGCGAGGTCGAGCGTTTCTGGGGCCACAAGGAGCAGGCCGATCTGCGCCTGCGCCGGTATGCGGGCCGCAACATCGGCATCGGCGCGACCGACGCCGCGGAGTAGATTCTCTGATCAACGAATAGAGAAGGGCGGCCCGCCGGGGTCGCCCTTTTTTCGTGTGCCCAGTCCGTCAGTGTTCACGTGAGTTTGCGCTCACTTTCGGTGGCGTGCGTGGCCAGCAACGCGCTGACCTGCGCGGCGTTTTCCATGTGGGGAAGATGCCCGGTATTCTCGAGCCGGTGAATTTTCGCGCCGGCCGGTAGCTTGTCGGCATGAGACGGCGGAATGACCCGGTCCTGTTCGCCCCAGATACAGAGGATCGGCGCGGTGATCTCGCCCAGGCGGTCGGCGAAGACATTGAGCTGGCGGTCGCCGTCAAATGACGCGTCTGCGATGACGGCCAGGGCTTCGGGTACACCGTCCGTGCGCTTGTAGCGCAGGAATTTCTCGATCATGTCCCGGCTGACCAGATCGGGGTCATGGACGAGCTGAGACAGCGCCAGCCGCGCGCCGCGGCGTTTCTCCGCGGCGATCAGATCGGCGAGGAAGCCGCCGTTAATGTCGGCTCCCAGTCCGGCCGGCGCGATGAGGCCCAGCGAGGCCACGCGATCCGGATGGGCCAGCGCGAGCGCGATCGATACCGCGCCCCCCAGCGAATGCCCGGCCAGGTGCGCACGGGTGATGCCGAGCCCATCGAGAAATCTCGCAATGACACTGGCGAAGAAAGCGATATCCCCGCTGCCGACATCCTTGCTGCTGGCGCCATGCCCCGGCAGGTCGAGAGCGATGACCCGGCGGCCATGGGCGATGGCCGGCTGGTTGAACATCCAGCTTTCGAGGTCGGCGCAGAGGCCGTGCAGCAGAAGCAGGGGGAGCTCGTCGCCGGTGCCGGTGTCGAGATAGTTGATGGCGCGGCCATCAACCTCAATCGCCCGGGGCGTGGGGCTGTCTTCCTCTGCCGCCTCGGGCACAAATGCGGCCTCGAATCTGGCCACGAAGGCGTCGATCTCGGATTCACTGACGTTCGCCGGGGCGACGACCCCGATCAGGCCGCCCACCGGGACCGTCCGGTCGGCCGGGGCCACATGGCGTCGAAGCAGGCCGGAGCAGGGGGCCTCGTAGGTGTTGTTGACCTTCTCGGTTTCGATCTCGACGATCTCATCGCCCTGGGTGATCGTACTGCCCTCGGCGGCCAGCCACTCGACAATGGTGCCTTCCTGCATGGACAGGCCCCATTTGGGCATGGTGATTTTCCTGATCTCGTCGTCCATCGGCTTAGCCAATGATCTCGCGCACCGCGGCGATGACCTTGTCGGCGTTCGGCAGATAGAGCTTTTCCAGTTCCGGCGCGAAGGGCACGGGCGCATGGGGTGCCGTGACCATTCGCACGGGGGATTTGAGCATCTCAAAGGCCTCGCGGGCGACAAGTGCGGAGATATCGGCGGCGATGCCGCATCTCGGATTGGCCTCGTCGACGACGACGAGGCGGCCGGTTTCCTCGACGCTTTCCAAGATTGTTTCCTCATCGAGCGGCGAGGTGGTGCGAAGATCGATAACCTCGGCGCCGATCCCGTCCTCGGACAGTTTCTCGGCGGCCTTCACGGCGACCCGTACCATGTTGCCGAGGGCGACGATGGTCACATCGCCGCCGTTATGGACGATATTCGCCTCGCCGAAGGGGATGGTATAGGCCTCGTCGGGCACCTCGTCGCGCAGGTCGTACATCATCTTGTGCTCAAAGAAGATCACCGGGTCGTCGTCGCGTATGGCCTGGATCAGGAGCCCCTTGGCGTCATAGGCATTGGAGGGCACGACGCATTTGATGCCGGGTACCGCCGTGAACATGCCGTAGAGGCTTTGCGAATGCTGCGCGGCGGCACCCAGCCCCGCGCCGTAGGTCGTGCGCACGACCAGGGGCGTGGTCGCCTTGCCGCCGAACATGTAGCGAAACTTGGCGGCCTGATTGAGGATCTGGTCGAAACAGACCCCCATGAAGTCACAGAACATGAGCTCGGCCACGGGCCGCAGACCCGTGGCCGCGGAACCGGCGGCCATCCCCATGATCGCGGTTTCGCTGATCGGTGTGTCGATCACCCGGCCTTCGCCGAACTGCCCGTAAAGACCCTTGGTGACGCCCATGACGCCGCCAAAGGCGTCAGCCTCGCCATCGAGACCCGCGCCGCCCGCGACATCCTCGCCGATCACGACGACGCGTGGGTCGCGCTCCATTTCCTGGCGCAGCGCCTCGTTGATGGCTTGGCGCATAGTCTTCTGGGGCATTGTGTCTGCCTCCGCGCTCAATAGTTGACGTAAATGTCGGTCATCAGGTCCGAGGGGCCCGGCGGTGGTGCGGCCCGCGCCGCCGCGACGGCCCCATCGACCAGCGCTTTGGCTTCCGCACGGATCGCGTCGAGATCGTCATCCCCGAGAAGCTTTGCGTCGATGACGCGTTGCCGGAAAATTTTCAGGCAATCATGCTCGGCCCGGTATCTTTCGACCTCGTCGGCCCCGCGATAATTCTGCGGGTCGCCCTGAAAGTGGCCGTAGTAACGTGGGGACAGGGCTTCGATCCCCGACGGGCCGTCGCCATTGCGCGCGCGTTCGATGCAGCCGCGCATGGCTTCGTGGACGACGAAGAAGTCGCGGCCGTCGACCTTGTCGACCGGCATGCCGAACGCTGCGGCGCGGGCCGCAATGTCGCCGCTGCCGACGGCATAATCGACGCCTGTCGCCTCGCCGATGTAATTATTTTCGAACACGAACACGACGGGAAGCGCGAGGACCACGGCGAGGTTCATGGCCTCGAAGACCGCACCCTGATTGGTCGCACCGTCGCCGACAAATCCAATGGCGACGCCGCCGGTCTTGAGGGTTTTGGCGGTGAGGCCGGCGCCCACGATCAGCGGCGCCCCGGCGCCGACGATGCCATTCGCGCCCATCATGCCCCTGTCGAGGTCGGCGATGTGCATGGAACCACCCTTGCCGCCGCACAAGCCGCCCTTGCGGCCGAACAGTTCGAGCATCATGCCCTGGATATCGCAGCCCTTCGCGATGCAGTGACCATGACCGCGATGGGTGCTGCCGATGATGTCCTTTTCGTCGAGATCGAGGCAGGCCCCGACGGCGATCGCTTCCTCGCCGGCATAGAGGTGGACAAAGCCGGGCATGTCGCCGGTTTCGAACTCCACGGCGACGCGTTCCTCGAACTCGCGGATCGTCACCATGGCCCGATAGGCGGTACGCAGGTCGTCTCGGCTGAGTTGCATGGTCTACCTCCCTCGGCGGGTGCTGGCCCGAATAAAGCTTATCAGGTAAGCGGCAAAGAAAAAGGGCGGCCAAACGGCCGCCCTTTCCCAGATCGATGAAAATCGATTTTAGTTGATCGTGTACTTGTGAACCGGCTTGGCGCCGTTCGCGATGGACAGTTCCATCAGACGCTTGAAGGTTGCCTTGCCCGGAACGCCCTGGGCTTCGTACTCGGCAGCCTTTTCCTGGACCCACGGCTCTTCGTCGCCCAGGTCACGGACGGTGACGCCCTGCTTCTTGAGGTTCTCAAGCGCGGAGGTGAACTTGGCAACGCCTTCGTCTTCGACCGCAACGTTGTAGACGGCGGTCTCTTCCGTGATGATCTTCTTCACGGAATCAGGCAGCTTCGCCCAGGTGTCGTTGTTGACGGTTACCGGGTAGGCGACAACCGAACCCCAGCCCATGGTCGTGTAGTACTTGGCGACTTCGCCGAACTTGAACCCGAAATACGGGGCCGGGAAGATCACGACACCCGAGAACACGCCGGACTGCAGCGCGTTGTAGACTTCGTTCAGGTTGGTCTGGACCTTTGCCGCACCGGCGAAGTCGAGCCAGGGGAGGTTCGGACCGGCGGCACCGATCTTCACGCCCTTGAGCTCTTCCATCTTGGTCCACGGGAACTTCGTGCCCAGGCCGTAATCGTCGAACGCGCCGTTGGCGATATAGGTCTGGTTATAGTTGTCCGTGAAGACCTTGTAGAAGTAGTCGAACTCCTTGTGGATCTGACGGGTGGTCGGACCCATGATCTTGGGATCGCCCGAGATGAAGGGGTTGAAGTAGTTCAGGTTGTGGACGAACAGCTTGGTCGGCTCGAAGCAGGAGCACATGGCGCCGATGTCGACGAGACCCTTCTGGGTGGATTCCAGAACCTCGAAGAGGTTGGCGATGGTGCCGCCGTAACCCTCGATGAACCGAACCTTGTGCTCGGTCTCCGCCGCGACGCGCTTGGTCACGTTCGGAACGAAGGTCTTTTGAAGCTGGTTCACACTGGCGAGCGGCGCAGCCGGATGGCCTGCGGCGATACGCAGGGTAAAACTGTCTGCCACGGCGGATGTCGTGGTCGCGGCTGCCGCGACGGCCATCACGCCAGCGGCTGCGACAGTTGCAAGTTGCTTATGTGCTTTCACTGATCGTCTCCCTTGGAAATTTTACTTGTTGTGCACAACGGCAGTGAATTTCAGCGGAAACAGAATGTGCTGAAACTCACTTTAGTCAGCGTGCAACAAAGCAGGAATCGGTACCAAAAGCCAGTCGTCATCATGACTTTATTACGATGTCGAATGACGCACGCACCGCCCTCCCGACGGCACTCATGAAGGCGCCAATGCGATATTCATGTAGCGCCATTTTCGATTTTGCTGCGAAAATTAGGCGTGACCATCACGGTTGTTTGATGAATTCGCGCGCTGATGGGGCAAAAAAAAGGCGCTCAGGCGCCAACCGCGAGTTTACATCGGGTTTCAGTCTGGTAACTTCCCGATGTGCTCGTTTGGGAGGACCTGCGAGTCGGACAAAGATACCGCCAGAGTTCATGAGCGGACAGGGAGCCTGTATATGGTTGATAACGTCGTAAACACCGTGACGCGTGTTTGCAGTACCGTCGCAGCATTCTGGGCCATGGCCCTCGCATTTCTTATTCTGTGGGATATCACCGGCCGGACGTTCTTCAACGCGCCGTTTGATGGAACCATTGAGATCGTCGCCAACTCGATGGTCTCGATCCTGTTCCTGCAGCTGCCTTATACGATCTACCGCGGCGCCCATCTGCGCACGACCGTTGTGTATCAGAACCTGAACGACCTCGGTCGCCGGCTTATCGATATCGTTGTCGCGCTGCTGGGCATCTGGTTTTTCTGGTCGGTCGCGGTCGGTGGCTGGGAAGACATGATCATCGGCTGGGAGGTGGATGAACGCGAGGGTGAGGGCTCCATTCGTGTGCCGATCTACCCGGTGCGTTCGCTGATCATCGTCTTCGCGGTCGTATCGATACTCGTCTATGTGCTTTTGCTCTGGCATTTCGTGTTCGGTTCCCAGCCGATCACGGATGAAGAAGAAGGCACGAGCGAGAGCGTCGCAGGCTCACAAATCTGAACAGTTAGAACCAACAACCCGTCCGACCGATGCGTTCGGTTGGAGAGTCAAACGGGACAGGGGGACGTAAAAAATGGATCCGACAACAGCAGTCATATTGATGCTGATCGTGCTGATTATCGCCGTGATAATCGGTATCCACATCGGAATATCTCTGGGTGTGACCGCATTGGTCGGAACCTGGCTCTTGTTCGGCTCATATGAACTCGCGGCAGGGCAAGTCGGCAGTACGTCGTTCTTTGCGCTGCGCAACTTCGTGTTTGCCGTCATTCCACTCTTCGTCTTAATGGGCGAATTCGTGAGCAGATCGGGCTCGGCCGGCGATCTGTACCGGGTGATGAACTTCGGACTGAAGCGCATCCCGGGCCGGCTCGCTGTCGCGACCGTGGCGGGCAACGCGATTTTCGCTGCCGTGACCGGGACCAGCCTCGCATCCGCGGCGGCGTTTTCCCGTCTGGCCTATCCCGAAATGATTGCCGCCGGCTACAATCGCAAATATGCGCTGGGGTCAGTCGCGGGCAGTGCGTGCCTTGGCATGCTGATCCCGCCGAGCGTGCTGCTGATCATCTGGGGCATTGTGACCGAGATCTCGATCGGCTTCCTGTTCCTCGCGGGCATCCTGCCGGGTATTGTTCTGGCGCTCCTGATGGGCTTCTACTGCTCTGGTGTTGCGGTGTTCCGTCCCGCGACAGCACCTGCTGTCGATCTCTCCAACGAGAAGCTCACGAGCCAGGAGATGATCAGCGGGGGTGGCGTTATCTTCCTGATTGTGGCCGTGCTCGGTAGCATCTGGGCCGGGTTTGCCACGCCGTCCGAGGCTGCCGCACTGGGCGCCTTGTTCGGTCTGATTCTGGCACTGATCAAGGGCGTCAAATGGGATGGCATTCGCGAGGCGATTATCGATTCCGGTAAAGTTATTGCGCCGATCCTGTTCCTGCTGCTGACGGCGCAGATGTATGCGCGCCTCCTGACCACGGGCGGTATCGTCAATCTGATCACGGACACGGTTGGTGGCGCGGGCATCGACCCGAATGTCGCCATCCTGATGATGATCGTGATCTGGCTGGTCCTCGGCACGCTGCTTGATTCCGGTTCGATCATCCTGCTGACCGTGCCCATCTTCTGGCCGATCGCGCAGAACTTCGGATACAACGAATATGCCTTCGCGATCATGGGAATTCTGGCAATTGAAGCCGGGCTCCTGACCCCGCCTGTTGGATTGCTGGTCTACGCTGTGAAGGGCTCGGTCGCCGATAAATCGGTGCAATTGGGTGAAATTTTCGCCGGATCGGTACCCTATTGGATTCTGATCCTTCTGGTCATGGTTCTGGTCTGGGTGTTCCCGGAACTGGCGACGGAACCCATCAGCTGGAGCACCGAAATAATCTTC
>JAQCFD010000054.1 GCA_027618305.1 Pseudomonadota bacterium | reverse complement strand
CGTGCGCAACTTCTGCGTCGCGGCTGGAATTGTGTTATAGTTGGGGCAATTGTGCGGTTAACGCATAACCAAGAACAACCGAAGTCATAGGCAAAAAGGAGGCCCACGATGTCTGATGCACCGCAGCCTGTTTACAACAACAAGCGTTTTCGCGTGGTCGACTACAACTTCGACACGTTTGTCGGCCCGGCGGCCGGCGAGAAATATATCGATGCCACGTTCACCGATCTCGAGACCCGGGAAGAGGTGAAATTGTCGGATTTCGACGGCCAGTGGACGGTGATCGAGACCGGCTCGTCGACCTGCTCGATGTATACGAAGAACATCCATATCTACAAGGACATCGTCGAGAAGTTCCCCGACGTGAACTTCGTGATGGTCTATGTCCGTGAGGCCCATCCGGGCGAACGCATGGGCCCGCATCAGACAATGGACGACAAGTACAAGGCTGCGAAGCTGGTGGCGCCGCGCTACAAGGAATTCCGGCGCGTGCTGGTCGACAATCTCGAGGGTGACTTCCATCGCGCCTATGGCGCCATGCCGAACGTCGTCTACATCATCCGGCCCGACGGCACGATCCACTATCGCTGCAACTGGGCGGCCCCGCATCTGATCGAGGCGGCGCTCGAGGATCGCGAGAGCTACCACAAGATCGAGAATGCGCCGACCGCCGAACTGCGGGCCACCCGTTCCATGCCGCACATGATGCGGACCATGTGGACCGGCGGCGCTATCGCGCTGTACGACTTCTTCAAGAACGCGCCGTTGACTGTCGCCAAGCATGTGCAGATCGACCGCTACTACGAGAAGCACGGCCGGTTCCGGAACCAGCCGCTGAGCCAGGAAGAGATTGCCGCGCGGCTCGCGGCGGGTGAGGCGAATGCCGATGCCGTTCCCGCGCCCGATCAAGCTGGATCGAAGCAGGCGGCCGAATAGGCGGCAACCAACGCTTCTGCAGCAAAACCGAACACGCGCCGGCCGTTCACTCCTTGTGGGCGGCCGGCGTTTTTTGTGGGTACACACAGACAGCATGACCGAGACCCCGTTCCGCACCTCACTGCGCTTCGCCCTGTTCTACGGCGCGGTGTTCTTTGTGTTGGGCGTGATACTGCCGTTCTGGCCGATCTGGCTGCAGAGCCGTGGCCTGTCGGCGGCCGACATCGGGATCATCCTGGCAGTCGGGCCGTGGATGCGGGTGCTGGTGGACCCGGTGATCGCGCGTGCGGCCGACCATGGCGGGCAGGGCCGGCGCATGCTGGTCTTCGTCGCTGTCGTGAGCCTGATCGCATTCTCGGGTTTCGCGCTGGTCTCGTCCTTCTGGCTCATCCTGCTGATCACGCTGGTCTTCGCGCCGAGCTATCACGCGCTGATCCCGCTGGGGGATTCCCAGGCCATGTCCGCGGTGTTGCGCCATGGGCTCGACTATGGTCGCCTGCGGCTTTGGGGCTCGGTTACCTTCATTCTCGCGACGCTGGGTGTCGGTGCCTTGCTCACCGGACGTGATCCGGACCTGATTCTTGTCGTGGTGGGGGCCGGCCTTGTTGTGGTGCTGGTGACGACGCTTCTGTTGCGCGAACAGAATGAGGCGCGGGGTCGTGCGCGCTGGACCGACGTGCTGGGGTTTGTCCGCCAGCCGCGGTTCCTCGCCTTCGTGCTGGCCGCCAGCGCGGTCCAGGCGAGCCACGCCGTTCTCAACGGCTTCTCCGGCATTCATTGGAAGGCGGCGGGTCATTCGGAACTCGTGGTCGGGCTGCTTTGGGGTGGCAGTGTCCTGATGGAGATTATCCTGTTCGCCTTCAGCGGTGCCGTTGTCGCCCGGTTGGGCGCCTCCCGACTGCTGGTGCTGGGCGCGGCCGCGGCACTCGTGCGCTGGCTAATTCTGGCCGAGACCACGGCGCTGCCGGGGTTGGTGGTCGCCCAGCTACTGCATGCGGTGACGTTTGGTGCGACCTACCTCGCGACCATGCACTTCATCGCCGGCAACGCGCCGGAAGGCCTGAAGGCGACTGCCCAGGGCGCGTATGCATCGGTCTCGGGCGTGGTCATGGGGCTGGCGCTGATCGCCTCGGGCAATCTCTACGGCGCCTTCGCGGGCGGCGCGTTCTACGGGATGGCCGGCCTGAGTGCGCTGGCGCTGGTGATGGCGTTCGCCGTTCAGCGCCAAGCCGCACGCAACTAGACGTCGACCCAGTCGTCGCCGACCTTGAGGCGGTGGCCGATTTCGCAGGGCAGGGTGAGCGCCTGTTCGGCGAAGCAGCCCTTCTTGGCCGCCTCGATCAGGCGCTTCAAATCATCCAGCGGCGCATCGCTGTCCACGTCGATATCGATGTCGAAGCCAACCGGCTGCGAGACATAGGGCTCGCGGCCCGCCTGTTCGAGCCGCCAGTGGAAGTTGGCGTTCATTTCGATGTTCTCGACCGGGATGCGCAGGCGTTTCGCAAACGCCTTCATCTGGGTCATCAGGCAGGTCACGACGCCGGCGGCGAAGTAGTGCAACGGCATCGGCGCTGAGGCATCGCCGCCATGGAGCTTGCCCTCGTCGGTCTCGAGCGTGACCGAGAAGTTGGAATATTGCGAGGTGATGGTCACCTCGCTTTTCATCTTTCCGAGCGTGCGGGCCCTGGCATCGAACTTGATGTCGACCGTGCGCAACTCGGAGGCGGCCTCCCCGCTATTGGGAGAGACCGCCTCGTCTGACGTGGTCATGTTGGTGTTCCTAGACCGACTTGCGGTTCTTCGGGATCACCGGCACCAGCAGATAGGACTTGTACTTCGGCCCGGTGTGGATCGTCGTCTTGCCGCCGAAGATTTCCTTCGGACGGTCGGTCGGATGATCATGGAGGAACGGCCCCGACCCGCGTGACGGCACATAGGCCTCGACCGCCGGTCCCGGCCTGTCGAAATCCTGGCCGGCAATGTTGATCGACAGCTGGAAGCCCTTCGGCAACACGATGCACTGGGGCCAGATCTCGACATCGACCTCATAGACCGCACCCGGGGTCAGCGTCTGCTTGTCGTCATGGGTGTGGTAGGGCCGCCAGGGCTCGGATTTCGCCTCGTCCAGCTTGCGATGGGACACCCGCAGCCAGCCCTGGGCCAGCGGCGTCTTGGGGTCGACGGTGCCCTGGAAATAGACCTCGCGGCCCTTATCCGACCAGCCCTGGATGGTGACGAACAGATCGCAATCCTCGGTGGTGGAGGAGACGAAAAGCTTGGCCGCCATGGGACCGGTGATCTCGGTCTCGGTCTTGAGCGGTGGCGTCTTCCAAGTGATGCCCCGGCTGAGCGCGCGGAACTCCTTCTTGCGGTTGGCTTTGGGGGCGGTCGTGTCGATCTTCCCCTTGCCGCCGGCATCCAGATAGAACTTTGTCCACTTGGTGCCCTTGAGCGGCCACTCGCTTTCCTTGCGCAGCTCGACCTCGTCGGTGAACGGGCGGCGGACGTTGATCCAGACCTTGGGCTCCCGGTTCCAGCCGTTTTTCTCGCCCTTGAGGAAATAGTCGAAGAAGCGCTTCTGAAGCTCCATGCCGTATTCGAGATAGAACCATTCCTCATGGCGTCCCGGATGGCCCTCGAGCCATTTCTGGCGCGACGCGGCCTGGGTGTAGGCCTCGAAGTTGCCGCGCGGATGCAGCCCGAACCCTGCCCAGCTCGCCGGGCTGAGGAAGGGCACCGTCACCTTCGACCAGTCGGGTGAGCGCGAGCGGTACCAGTCGTCGTCCATCTCGCGAACACGGAAATTCTCCAGCGTGTCGGCGCGGTTGGCCTTGAGCTCGGCCGGCGACAGTTTGGCGGGGCCGGTGGCGCTTTCGCCCATCCAGTGGTCCTTGGGGCCTTTCGCATAGCCGTGCTGCACATTCTCGACCTGGCGCGGATACCAGATTTCCATGAACTTGTTCGACAGGATGCCGCCATGGCGGGCCCAGTCACGATAGTGATCGGCCGCGCCCTCCCACGGGATCATCGCGGTGAGATGCTTGGGCTGCAGTGCCGCGACCTGCCACTGGTTGATCGCATAGTAGGACACGCCGTTGAGGCCGACCTTGCCGTTCGACCATTTCTGTTCGCCGGCCCAGTTGATCGCGTTGGCGAAATCCTGGTTCTCGCGCGGCGAGAAAATATCGAGATAACCGGGCGACCGGCCCGCACCGCGGGAATCGAGGCGCACGCAGGCATAGCCCCAGGGGACCCAGATCTCGGGATCGACGGTTTCCCAGGTCAGCCAGCGATGCTCGGAGCCCGGCAGGATGTCGGGATGCATCTTGAGCAGAGAATCCCAAAGGGGCTTGTAATGCTCCTGATACTTCACGCCCTTGCCGTAGGGGCCGCCGGCCATGACGACCGGCACCTTCTCCTTGGTGTCGGGGCGATAGACGTCCGCCCGGAGCACCTGGCCGTCGTCCATGGTGATTGGCAGGTCGCGTTCGATGATCATTTTCATATTCTTTCCTCCCGTATTCGTTGGCCGACGATCTAGATCGACGCCGGTTCCCACGCTTTCCATGCCGCAAGAGAATGGCCGCGTCGCGAAGAGCGCAACCGGAAGTGAACCACGGATTTGATTGTTGGAAAAATATTTTTCTTCCCCGCGTTCTTTTGCCTATACGGATAGAGAGCCGCTACGATCCGTCGGCGAGATCAACAAACAACCTTGGGGGAGAGGCACATGGCAACGTCGAACGGCGAACAGGTCATCGCGATTGAGGAGCATTACTGGGATACCGAGCTGACGCCCCATGTCGCCGAGGAGGACCGGGGTGGCGCCGGCGTGATGCAGGCGAAGCTCGAGGATCTGTTCGAGGCGCGGATCGCCGAGATGGACGCCACGGGCGTCGACATCCAGGTCCTGTCTCATGGCGCGCCCTCGACCCAGCGCCTCGACCCGGCCATTGCGGCCGAGGTAACCCGCGCCACCAACGACCGGCTGCGCGACATCGTCGCCCAGCGGCCCGACCGGTTCGCGGCGTTTGCGAATTTGCCGACACCCGACCCGGCGGCCTGCGCCGACGAGCTGTCGCGCTGCGTCAACGAGCTCGGCTTCAAGGGGGCGATGATCCACGGCCTGACCCATGGCGTGTTCTTCGATGACGCGCGCTTCTGGCCGGTTTTCGAGCGGGCCCAGGAACTGGATGTGCCGCTGTATATGCACCCGGCTGTCCCGGACCAAACCGTCGTTCAGAGATACTATGAGCCCTATGTGAAGGACTTCCCATCGCTGCTGAGCGCCGGTTGGGGCTTCACGGTCGAGACCGCGACCCAGGGCATCAGGATCGTCCTCAGCGGCGTGCTGGAGAAGTATCCGGGCTGCAACATCATCCTCGGTCATCTGGGTGAGGGGCTGCCGTTTCTGCTCTGGCGCATCGACCACGCCCTGTCGCGGCCGGGCAACAAGTCCCTGGCGTTCCGCGAGGTGTTCAGCCGCAACTTCCACATCACGACCAGCGGGAATTTCTCCGATCCGGCCCTGATGTGTTCGATCGCCGAGATGGGCGCCGACCGCATCCTGTTCTCGGTCGACTATCCGTTCGTGCCGAACGCGCCGGGCATGGACTGGATCGAGCGCGTGCATCTCAATGCCGAGGACAAGGCCAAGATCCTCAATGGCAACGCCAAGCGGCTTCTCAAGCTCTAAACGTCACCCGACCGGTGGAGAATATCCATGCCTCATAACCCTGCCGCCACGGTCCTCGACCATGTGAAGGTCCTCGATCTCACCCGGGTCCGCTCGGGCCCGACCTGTGTTCGCCAGCTCGCCGACTGGGGCGCCGATGTCATCAAGGTCGAGATGCCGCCCGCCGTCGAAGGCGGGGCATCGCTCGGCGGGTCACGCCACGGCTCGGATTTCCAGAACCTTCACCGCAACAAGCGGTCGCTGGCGCTCGACCTCAAGGCGGAGGAAGGCAAGGAGGTGTTCCGCAAGCTCGTCGCCGAGGCCGATGTGGTGGTCGAGAATTACCGGCCCGACGTGAAGAACCGCCTCGGCATCGACTATGACTCCCTCGCCGCGATCAACCCGCGGATCATCCTCGCCAGCATCTCGGGCTTCGGCCAGGACGGGCCCTATGCCAAGCGGCCGGGCTTCGACCAGATCGCCCAGGGCATGGGCGGCCTGATGTCCATCACCGGGGCGCCGGGCGAGGGCCCGATGCGGGTCGGCATTCCGATCGCCGACCTGACGGCGGGGCTGTTCGCGGCCCAGGGCATCCTGCTGGCGCTGCTGGAGCGGGAGAAATCCGGCCAGGGCCAGTGGCTCCAGACATCGCTGCTGGAGGCCCAGATCTTCATGCTCGACTTCCAGTCGGCGCGCTGGCTGGTCGATGAAGACGTGCCGGGGCAGGCGGGCAACAACCACCCGACCAGCATTCCGACCGGGGTGTTCGCCACGTTGAACGGGCATATCAACATCGCCGTCGCGGGCCAGGAAATCTGGGGACGGTTCTGCCGTATCCTGGGCCATGAGGAATGGATGACCGACCCGGAATTTGAAGACGCGCCGTCGCGCTCTGCGAACCGCGACCGGCTCAACGGGCTGATCGGCGCGGCGATCGCGACGAAGACTTCCGCGCAATGGGTGGACGAGTTCAACGATGCCGGGGTGCCCTGCGGGCCTATCAACGACATCGCCCAGGTCTTCGACGACCCCCAGGTCCGGCATCTCGGGATCGCCCAGCCGCTGACGTCGCCTGCGCTGGGGGAGATGCGCTTCGTCCGCCAGCCGGTGTCATTGTCGCGGACGCCGAGTTCGTTCGCGGTGGCGCCGCCGGAAGTCGGCGAGCATTCTGCAGAGATTCTCGCCGATCTGGGCTACGACCCGGATGAAATTGCAGCACTGGTGGCCGCTGGCGTCACCGCATCGGAAGGATGAGTGCCATGACCGACCCCATCAAACCACAGCTCTCCCACGCGGGCATGTGGGTGCGCGATATGGACCAGATGGTCTCGTTTTACACACGGGTGCTGGGGTTCAACATCACCGACCGGGGCTTCGTCGAACGCTACAACGGCCACATCACCTTCATGTCCAACGACCCGTCGATGCACCATCAGGTGGTGTTGGCCAGCGGCCGGCCCGCCGACGTGCCGAGCACGATCAACCAATTGTCGTTCAGGGTGAAATCCCTGAGCGAGTTGCGGGTGATGTATCGCCGCGTGGTCGAAGAGGGCGTCGAGAATTTGTTGCCGCGCAATCACGGCAATGCCTGGTCGGTCTATTTCGATGACCCGGAGGGCAACAATATCGAGGTGTATCTGGACTCGCCCTTCCACGTGCCTCAGCCGTTCGGCGAATATCTCGAATTCGATCTGTCCGACGATGAGATCATCAAGCTGACCGAGGAGATGTGCCGGGCGACCGAGGGCTACCGGCCGCGCGCCGACTGGTCCGCGGACCTCGCCGATGCGATGGACAAAAGCTAGATGGCGAAGATCTAGGCGCTCAAGAGCCAGCTACGCGTTCGGCGTGACGTCGAGCCGGACCGCGATCCCCTCGAGCCGGGGGTCGGGCGCCGGATAGCGTTCCAGCACCAGCGGGTCATGGCCGGGCACGATATGGCCCGGGGTTTCCGCCTGGGCCGCCAGCGCATCGAAGCCGCGCACCATGTCCGCGAGGTTGTAGATCACCGGGAACGGCATGCGGCGTTCCATGTTCTCGTAGAAATGGGTGACGTCCGACGCCACGACGACCCAGCCGCGTTTCGTCAGCACGCGCACGAACTGCAAGCCCATGGAATGGCCACCGACCATATGGACGGTGATGCCCGGCGCGATCTCGGCGGTGCCGTCGCTGAACGACACACGACCTTCGAAGACGTTGCGGACCATGTCGGCGATATGGTCGGGGGTGAAGGAGGCGTTCACCACATGGCTGCACATATGCGGGCCCGTCGCGAACTGCATTTCCTTTTCCTGCAGGTGGAACTTTGCCGCCGGAAACTGGGCATGTCCGCCGATATGGTCGTAATGCAGATGGGTGACGATCACGTCCGAGACCGTGGCGGCCTCGACGCCGATGGTGGCCAGCCCGTCGGTGACGCTGCGGATCAGGCTGCGGCCGCGTCGCGTGGCCTCGGCATCGTCGAAGCCGGTGTCGATGACGATGGTCTGGTCGTCGGACACGGCGGCCCAGACGTAATAGTCGATGGGCATCGGGCCATCGTCATGGGGATCGAGTTTGACGAAGCTCTCGCGGCGCATCCGCTCGACGAGGGTGCCATATTTGACCGCGTAGAGTTCCCAGGTTTTCGGTGATGTCATTCTTCCCTCCCCATTCGGCGGCTTCGCTATAATGTCCCATGAAGGCCGGCGCACGACCGGCCATATGCGGGGACGATGAGCATGCCGGACATATCTTACGGGTTTATCGGGCTGGGAAACATGGGCGCGCCCATGTGCGCCAATCTGTGCAAGGCGGGCTTCGTGCCCACGGTGTTCGATGCGGCGGGCACGGCGGAACGTGCGCCTGACGGTACAACGGTCGCGGACAGCGTGGCGGCGGTGGCCCGGCAGGATACGGTGTTCCTCAGCCTGCCCGACGGGAAGATCGTCGCGTCGGTCTGCGACGAAATTCTCAACGCGCCGGACCGGCGCGTCTCCACGGTGGTGGACTTCTCGACCACGGGGCCCCAGGCCGCCGGCGAGATCGGCGCGGCTTTGGCCGCGGGTGGGATCACCTTCGTGGATGCGCCGGTCAGCGGCGGCAAGGCCGGCGCCATCGCCGGGACGGTGACCGTCATTGCGTCGGGGCCGGACGATGCCGTGGCGGCGCTCGCCGGGCCGTTCGACGCGGTGGGCGGCAACACCTTCCACGTCGGCGCGACCCCCGGCCAGGGCCAGGCGGTGAAGCTGCTCAACAACTTCCTGTCGGCCACGGCCATGGCGGCGACCAGCGAGGCGGTGCAGTTCGGCCTCGGTCACGGGGTGGCGATGGAGACGATCCTCGACGTGGTCAACGTCTCGACCGGCCGCAACACGGCCTCGGCGGACAAGTTCCCGAACCGGGTCGCCACCGAGAGTTTCGATGCGGGCTTCGCCATGGCCCTGATGACCAAGGACGTGGCGCTGTATGCCGATGAAGTGTCCAAGTCCGGCACGGCCGACACCGTGGGCGCGACCATGACGGGCCTGTGGAACGCCGCCAACGCCGCGATGCCCGGCGCCGACTTCACGGAAATCTACAAATACTTGGCCGATGGTTCCGACGGAGGCGAGACATGAGCAACGATCCACGGCCGGTCGCCCTGGTCACCGGCGCGTCATACGGGCTGGGCGCCGCCATCGCCGCCAAGCTGGCGGGCGACGGCTTCGACGTGGCGGTCACCGAGCTCGATCCGGCGGACCTGGCCGACACGCTGGCCGCGATCGAGGCGGCCGGTGGGCAGGGCCAGGGCGTGGCCCTCGACCTGCGCTCCGACGACAGCATCGCCACCGCCACGAACGCGGTGCTGGAGAAATTCGGGCGCATAGACCTGCTGGTCAACAACGCGGCCATGCTGCTGGCGAAACCGGCCCTCGACGTGGCGGCCGACGAGTTCGAGGCGGTGATGCGCATCAACGTGACGGGCACCTACATGATGACCCAGGCGGTCGCACGCCACCTGATCGAGGCGGGCCGCCCCGGCCAGATCATCAACATCGCCTCCACCTTCACCACCGTCGGCGCGGTGAATGTCTCGCCCTACGGGATTTCAAAGGCCGCCATCGGCGGGCTGGTCCGACATCTGGCGGCGGAATGGGCGCCCCATGATATCCGGGTAAACGCCGTGGCACCGGGCACGTCGATGACCAGGCTGCGGGCCGAGATCATGGAGAAAGATCCCGCACGTCGCGACGCCGGGCTGGCGAAGATTCCGCTCGGACGGTTCACGGAGCCGGCGGACATCGCCGGCGCGGTCTCCTACCTGGCGAGCCCCGCGGCGGCCTATGTGACGGGGCATGTGCTGGCGGTGGACGGCGGCATGACGGTGACGTGAGGGCGTGCCGGCGACGATGATCGTCAAAATCTAGGAATGGATACAGCCCCTGTCGTGTCCACCATTTTTCGATAGGACGAACAGAGCCGTCCGCCGGGGCGAAGCTACTGTGCCGCCGCGGAGAAATAATTGTTCAGGCAAACGAAAAAGACCCTGCCGGAGCAGGGTCTTGATCATTTGTTCTACGGTGTGTTCGCGGCGGCGTATTTACATCATCCCACCCATGCCGCCCATGCCACCCATGTCCGGCATGCCGCCGCCTTTGGCAGGTTTTTCGGCGATCATGACTTCGGTTGTGATCGGCAGACTGGCGACGGACGCAGCGTCCTGTAGTGCGATGCGCACCACCTTGACCGGATCGATGACACCGGCCTTGACCAGATCTTCGTACTTTTCGGTTGCGGCGTTGAAGCCAAATGTAGGGCTTTTCCCTTCCAGCAGCTTGCCGACAACGACGGCCCCGTCGACGCCCGCATTTTCAGCGATCTGACGCGCAGGTTCCTGGATTGCGCGACGGACGATACTGACACCGACACGCTGGTCGTCATTGGCCGGCACGACCTTCTCAAGCGCCTTGGTGGCGTAAAGGAGCGCGGTGCCGCCACCCGGGACGATGCCTTCTTCGACAGCGGCGCGGGTCGCGTTCATCGCGTCTTCGACACGATCCCGCTTTTCCTTCACTTCGATCTCGGTCGCACCGCCAACCCGGATAATTGCCACCCCGCCGGCGAGCTTTGCCAGGCGTTCCTGCAATTTCTCACGATCGTAATCCGAGCTGGTTTCATCGATCTGGGCTCGGATCTGGTCGCAGCGGCCCTGGATGTCGGCCTTCTTGCCGGCACCGCTCACGATCGTCGTTTCTTCCTTGGTGATCGTGATTTTCTTGGCAGTGCCAAGCATCTCGAGCGTAACGTTTTCGACCTTGATGCCGAGATCTTCACTGATGACCTGGCCGCCGGTCAGGATGGCGATATCTTCGAGCATTGCCTTGCGACGATCACCGAAGCCCGGTGCTTTGACGGCGGCAACCTTCAGGCCGCCACGCAACTTGTTGACCACGAGGGTCGACAGCACGTCGCCTTCGACATCTTCCGACAGGATCAGCAGCGGACGATCCGACTTTGCGATGGCTTCGAGCAACGGAAGCATGGCCTGTAGACCCGAGAGCTTCTTTTCGTGCAGAAGGATGTAGGGATTCTCGAGCTCCACAAGCATCTTCTCGGCGTTGGTGACGAAGTACGGCGAAATGTAGCCGCGATCGAACTGCATGCCTTCGACGACTTCAAGTTCCGACGTGAGGGACTTCGCCTCCTCGACCGTAATGACGCCTTCCTTGCCGACTTTCTGCATTGCCTCGGATATCATCGTGCCGACTTCCAAATCTCCATTGGCGGAGATCGTTCCGATCTGGCGGATTTCCTCGCCCGACTTGATTTTTTTGGCACGTACAACGAGATCGGCGACCACGGCTTCAACCGCCATATCGATACCCCGCTTGAGATCCATCGGGTTCATGCCGGCAGCAACCGCCTTGCAGCCTTCACTCACGATGGACTGCGCCAGAACAGTTGCTGTGGTCGTGCCGTCACCAGCCTCATCGTTGGTCTTCGACGCAACCGCGCGCACCATCTGGGCGCCCATATTTTCGAACCGGTCTTGAAGCTCGATTTCCCTGGCGACAGACACACCATCCTTGGTGATGCGGGGTGAACCATATGACTTATCGAGGATAACGTTGCGGCCCTTGGGGCCAAGCGTAATTTTAACGGCATCTGCAAGGATATTGATGCCGTTGAGCATCTTGTTCCGCGCCTCGGTGCCGAATATTAGTTCCTTAGACATTTGTCTGATCCTTGTTATTCAACTGGCCATTCGGGCTCTTTCGGAGCCGGGGCCTAGATGATTCCCATGATGTCGGACTCTTTCATGATCAACAGCTCTTCGCCGACGATCATGGTTTCGGTGCCCGACCATTTTCCGAAAAGAACGCGATCCCCGATTTGGACGTCGAGAGGGACTCGTGCGCCGTTTTTGTCGAGGCTTCCCGGCCCTGTCGCCAGAATTTTGCCTTCCATCGGCTTTTCTTTGGCCGTGTCGGGAATGATAATCCCACCAGTAGTAGTTTCCTCATCAACACGTTTGAGTAGTACTCGATCGTGCAGCGGACGGAACTTCATGGCTCTATGTCCTTGAATTTGAAATTTGTGGAAATGTGCAGAAAATACGCACGGTTGGCACTCTCGGTTCCCGAGTGCTAATCCGTGATCTCTATGTGGTATGCGTGAAGACGCATTACAATGGATGCGGAATGGGAATGATCACCTATGGTTTTAGGTGGTGTGCACAGACGCTGAGGCGGCACAAAATGGACGGCGGCCATCCAAATGGCCCCCTCTTTTCGGGCCTTCTTTTCTGGCCAATCGCCGCATACTCGCCGTCAACGTCGGCATGACAGTCGCCTGATGACGCTGATTGCAGGCTTCGCGCTCAATCGTAAAACACCAGCGCGCGCATCTCGATGCTCTCGCGGATCGCCGCGTCGGGCGGCGTGTTCGGGTCGTCGAAGGCGGTGTGGGCGGTGAAGCGGACGCCTGCGGATGCGTCCGTGTCGTAGACCTTGAACACCAGCGCCTCTTCGCGGGTCATCTGCGGGAACCAGAACCAGCGGTGCGCCGGGTTGTAGGCGATGTGATAGGTCTCGCCGGTGCGGTAGCGATAGCGCCGCTGGTAGGGGATGAAGCCCTCCTCGGGGATCGTCTTGCCGTCGCACAGCGCCAGCGGGTCACGTTCCACCCGGGGCGCGATCGACCGCCAGGTCTGGATGATGGCGTAGCGTTTTTTGAGCGCCGCTTCGGCCTCGTCTTCCGGCAGGAAGTCGCGCACCCGCTGGGGCGCGGAGCGCTCGGTATAGTCGTTGTGCACCGAATAGACCGCCTTGCGCACCCGGTCGGCCTGCTGGCGTGCCTGCTCGGCGGTGCGCAGGGTGTGGTCGAACACCAGCACGCGGCTGGCGCCGCCGCTGTGGGCCTGAATGAGGGCCTCGGTCTCCGGGTAGTAGACCGACCGCACTTCGTCCTCGTCGAAGAAGTCTTGCACCTTGGTGTGGTGATCGACGAAGGCGAAGCCGTGGGACGGCAGGGTGAACTGGGCCGGGTCGGCGCGGCCATTCTGGATGGGCACCAAGTGCTTTTCGTAGGCCGGCTTGTGGGCGAGATGTTCCTTCTCGGGCCAGTCCATGTAGCGCACCGCCGGGATGCCGTCGTCGACGATGTAGTCGAGTTCGGCTTCGATAATGTCGAGGTCGGGGGTCAGTTCGGCGGTCTGGCTCATGGGGAGGTTCCTTGGTTCGGGCTGGCGATCAACCGGCTACTGCATCATAGGCCACAATGGCCTCGGGCATCGACCCGCCGGCGTTGTAGCCGCCGTCGACGATCTCCGCCGTCGCGATGTCGATCTTCGGCACCTCGCCATTGCCCAGCGCGGCGTGGAGGTACTTGCTGTCGTCACTGAACAGCATGTGGAACGGCTCGTCGGCCATATCGACCACCCGGCGGTCATCGAGATTTCCGGCGTCGAGAAGCTCGACATAGCCCTTGTCGGCCGGTTCGTCATAGGTGCTGACGGCGATGGTCTTCCCGTCCGGCGACACGAACGGCCAGCCGGGCACGCCGGTGAGCGCGTGGGTGGAGACGAGTTGGCGCGCGGCGCAGTCGATCACGTGGAGCAGGGGGCGGTGGAAGTCGCCGACGAACAGCCGCGACCCGTCGTTCGAGACCCGGATCGCCTGGGCGCCGACGGGCACGTCGATCCGCGCCGTGATCGTCCGGGTCTCGATGTCGATCTCGGTGATCACCGGGTATTCCTTGGCCGAGGCATACAAGGTCCGGCCATCGGGCGACGCGGCGAGGAAGTGGCCCGGGGTCTGGAGCCAGATCGTGTGCTCGATCTCCCAGCTGTCCGGGTCGATCACCAGCACGCAGCGGCTGTGATCGACCGTGGCCCAGAGCTTGCCCTGTTGGTCTATGACCAACGCGTGGGGGCCCTTGTAGAGATTGAGGTCGATATGGCCGGCCAGGGTCATGTCGGTGAGGTCGACCACGGCGATCCGGTTGTCGGGCACGTTGGGGCCGTAGTCGGCGCTGCCATACAGGGACACGAAACCGCGCCGGCCGTCGTTGGAGACCGCCAGCTCGTGGGGCTTGCCGGTGTTGAGCGTCCCCACCTCGACGCAGGCGACGGTGTCGCCGGTCTCGGCATCGAGGGCGGTGAGGCTGACATTCTCCTTCACCGTGAGCAGGATCAGGCGGCGATCGACGGACATGATTGTTCTCCTTGTCGAGATAGTTTAGCGCATTCATGTCTGTCTGCCGCTATCGCGGGGTGGGGATTGGTTCCGCCTGTGGGAGCGGTTAGACTCCGCCGCTCAGGGCGTTTAGGGACAATTGGTC
>JAQCFD010000053.1 GCA_027618305.1 Pseudomonadota bacterium | reverse complement strand
CGATATCGACCTCCATCGGCGGTTCGGTGAAGGGGAAATGGCTCGGCCGGAAGCGCACCGGCAGATCGGGGATATCGAAGAAGGCCCGGCAGAAATCGATGATACAGCCCTTGAGATGCCCCAGATGGGTCGTCTCGTCGATGACCAGCGCCTCGATCTGGTGGAACATGGGCGTGTGGGTCGCGTCGGAATCGCTGCGGTAAGTACGGCCCGGCGCGATCACCCGGATCGGCGGCCTCGAGGTTTCCATGGTGCGGATCTGCACCGGCGAGGTATGGGTCCGCAGCACCGGCTGCGCGGCCCCGTCCTGTCCCTGGAGATAGAACGTGTCGTGCATCTGGCGCGCCGGATGCTCGGGCGGGATGTTCAGCGCCGTGAAGTTGTGGAAATCGTCCTCGATATCCGGCCCTTCCGCCACGGTGAAACCCATCTCGCCGAAGATCGCGATGCATTCCTCGGTGACCTGGCTGACCGGATGCAGATGCCCGCCCGGCCGCGGACGCGGCGGCAGCGTGATATCGATGGTCTCATGGGCGAGGCGTGCTTCGAGTGCTGACGCATCGAGATCGGCCTGGCGCGCGGTGATCGCCGCCTGGACCGCGTCCTTCACCCGGTTGAGGGCCTGTCCGGCCTCTTTACGGGCCTCACCGTCAAGCTGGCCGAGGCCCTTCATCTGATCGGTGATGCGGCCCTTTTTGCCAAGCGCCGATACGCGAACAGCCTCGAGCGCGTCGAGGCTGTTCGCCGCCGCCACTTCGGCCAGCAGGGATGCTTGCAACTCTGTGACGTCAGGCGTGGTCATGGCGTTACCCGTTCGACCCGACTGACCGGCCCATATCGGGACCGGTTCAGGCGGATGCGTTGAGGGCGGCCTGCGCCTGGTCGACCAGGTTTTTGAAAGCCTCGGGCTCGCGGATGGCCAGATCGGAAAGAACCTTGCGGTCGAGCTCGATGCCCGCCTGCTTCATCCCGTTGATGAACTGGGAATAGGTCAGTCCATGCTCGCGGGCGCCGGCGTTGATGCGCTGAATCCACAAGGCGCGGAAGTTGCGCTTGCGAACCTTGCGATCGCGATACGCATATTGCAGGCCCTTCTCGACCCGCTCCTTGGCGACGCGATAGACCGTTGAATTCCGGCCCTGGTAGCCCTTGGCGGCCTTGAGAACCTTTTTCCGGCGTGCGTTACGCTGAACAGTGCTTTTTGCGCGTGACATCGGCTAGCCCCTCTTCGCATAGGGCATCATCGGCCGGAGAATCTTCTCATCCGCCTTGGCGATGTTGCCGATTTTGCGCGCTTTGCGCTTCATGGATTGGGAGCGCTTGCGCATGCCATGTCGCATGCCCGAAGGCTTCATTCGGATTTTGCCGGTGGCCGAGACGCGGAATCGCTTCTTGACCGACGCTTTGGTCTTCATCTTGGGCATTTTGTCCTCGCTTTGCTTTCGCGTGCGTTGCTCGACGGCTGGGCTGCCCCGGGCGTTAGAAATCGCCCTGCCGCACCGTCGTTATTCGGAATGCGCGGGGTTATAGCTGCGCAGGGCCCGGCTGGCAAGGGATATCCCCCGGATTTCGTTGCCTTTCCGAGACCCCCTCACTAGGCTTCGCGCAAACCGAAAATGCCACCTCAAGACCACACCTAAAGCCTACATGAAGGGGGGAACATCATGGATCTCGGACTCAAGGGCAAAACCGCCGTTGTCACCGGCGCCAGCAAGGGCATCGGCAAGGCAATCGCCGAGACTCTCGCGGCGGAGGGCAGCGCGCTGCATCTCGTCTCGCGCACCGAGGCCGATCTGAATGCCGTTCGGGATGACGTGACCGGGCGTTTCGGCGTTACGGCGACGGTCCACGCGCTCGATTTGTCGAAGCCCGAAGCGGTCCAGGCGCTTGTCGCGGCCACCGGCGATGCCGACATCCTGATCAACAATGCGGGCGCGATCCCCGGCGGCGATCTGGCGAAACTCGACGACGACGCCATCAAGGACGGCTGGCAACTCAAAGTCTTCGGGACCGTCGGGCTGATCCGGTCCTTCTATCCGCGCATGTGCGAACGCGGCGACGGCGTGATCGTCAACGTCATCGGCATGGCCGGCGAGCGCGGCCGCACTTCCTACATCGCAGGCACCATGGGCAATGCGGCGCTCATGCATATGACCCGCGCCATCGGTTCGGAAAGCCTGGATCACGGCGTGCGGGTCCTCGGCGTCAACCCGGGGCCGACCCAGACCGAACGCTTCCAGCTGCTGGCCCGGGCCAATGCCGAGAAACAGTTCGGCGACCCCGAACGCTGGCGCGAAACCATGGGCGGCCTGCCCGGCGGCCGCGGCGGCCTGCCCGAGGAACTCGCGGCGGTCACCGTATTCATGGCGAGCCCCCAGGCCTCGTGGGTGTCGGGGACGGTCATCATGGTCGACGGCGGCCAGCACTCGCGCCCGCCGGCGTAAACATACGCACCAGACCCCCCTGCCCTGATATCGCCTGCATAACGTTGCCCGACGCGAGGCCTGAAGCTAGCTTGCCCCGATCGAACAATATCCGGGCAGGGGGAATGACATGGACCTGAATCTCAACGGCAAGACCGCGATCGTCACCGGCGCCAGCAAGGGCATCGGCAAGGCCGTGGCCGAGGTGCTGGCCGAAGAAGGCTGCTCGCTGCATTTGGTCTCGCGCACCGAGGCCGACCTCAACGACGTGCGCGACGACCTGAACTCGCGTTTCGGCGCCCAGGTGACAGTCCACGCCCTCGACCTGTCCCAGGAGGCTTCGGTGGCCGCACTGGTCGCCGCGGCGGGTGACGCCGACATCCTGGTCAATAACGCCGGCTCCATTCCGGCCGGCGATTTGGCGCGGCTCGACAACGCCAGCATCAAGGCCGCCTGGGACCTCAAGCTGTTCGGCTTCGTCGGCCTGATCCGGGATATCTATCCGCGCATGTGCGAACGCGGCTCCGGCGTGATCGTCAACGTCATCGGCATGGCCGGCGAGCGGCCCCGCGCCGCCTATATCGCGGGCTCCATGGGCAACGCGGCCCTGATGCAGCTGACCCGGGCGCTCGGCGCCGAGAGCCTCGACCATGGCGTGCGTGTCGTCGGCATCAACCCCGGCCCGATCGAGACCGACCGGCTGGTCAGCCAGGCCAAGATCAACGCCGACATGCAGTTCGGCGACGAGAGCCGCTGGCGCGAAACCCACAAATCCCTGCCCGGCGGTCGCGCGGGACGGCCCGAGGAGATGGGCTGGCTTGCCGCCTATCTGGCCAGCGACAGGGCCTCCTGGATTTCCGGCACGGTGATCATGGCCGACGGCGGCCAGCACTCGCGGTCGGCCCGGGCCTAGTAGAATTCGTCATGCGCGGACTTGATCCGCGCATCTCGTCTCGACAGTCCTGAAGCACTGGATGCCCGGGTCAAGCCCGGGCATGACGGGGAAGAAAGAGCGCGCTAACATCAGAGCATGTCCAACGTCAGCGTCCCCGTCATCGACATCGCGCCCTACCTGTCGGGGGATTTGGCGGCGCAGGCCCGTGTGGTCGACGCCGTGCGCGATGCGTGTGAGGGGATCGGCTTCTTCACCATCACCGGGCATGGGGTAGAGCCCGCGATCATCGACGATCTGCGCGACGCCGCGCGCGGCTTCTTCGCCCGGCCCGCTGACGAAAAGCTGACAGTCCGCCATGCCAACCCGGCCCTGCCCCGCGGCTACCGGGCAATCGGCGACGAGGGCCTCGCCTATGGCGCGGGCGACGAGACGCCGCCCGACCTGAAGGAAGTGTTCCACATGGGCCCGCCGGATTTCCCGGATGAGGACTATTTCACCTGCGAGGCAGCCGCCGCCCACTTCATCGAGAATGTCTATCCCGATCAGCCGGCGGGGTTCCGCGCGGCGGCCAGCACCTATTACCGGCGCCTTGAGAAACTCGGCCAGACGATCGAGGAAATTTTCGCCCGCGCCCTCGACCTGCCGCCGGACTTCTTCCGCAAATACACCGACCGGCAGATCGCGGCCCTGCGCATCATCCGCTATCCGCCGCTCTCCGACAGTCCGAAACCCGGCCAGCTGCGCGCCGGCGGCCATACCGACTACGGAACCTTCACCTTGCTGCTGAGCGAGAACCGGCCCGGCGGGCTCGAGGTCCAGACCCGTGCGGGCGACTGGATCGGTGTGCCGACACCCGCTGATGCCTTCGTGGTCAATATCGGCGACCTCTTGATGCGCTGGACCAACGACCGGTTCGTCTCCAACCCCCATCGGGTCGCCATCCCGCCCGAGGATGCCGGCGACGCCGCCGACCGGCTGTCGGTGGTGTTCTTCCATCACCCCAATTACGACGCCGAGATCGCCTGCATCCCCACCTGCACGGACGCGGACAACCCGCCGAAATACGAACCCGTCTTCTCGGGCCCCTACCGGGTGTCGATGTACACGGCGACCCGCATCGAGACGGACGACTGAACATGGCCACGTTCGTGCTCGTACATGGTGCCTGGCAGGGTGCCTGGGCCTGGGTGCGGGTCATACCCTTGCTGGAGGCTGCGGGTCATACGGCCGTCGCGGTGGACCTGCCCGGCAATGGGAACGACAACACGTCACCCGCAGATGTCACAACGATGCTGTACGCCGAGCATGTGGCCGCCCTGATCGACGCCGCCGAATTTCCCGTGATTCTGGTCGGCCATTCCATGGGGGGTACCGTCGCGGCGCAGACATCGGAATTACGGCCCGACGCCATATCCGTCGCAGTTTATCTCTGTGCGTTTCTGCTCCCCGACGGGGAATCCATTGTCGATTTCTATGACCGGGCCTGGGAGGACTGGATGACCGGTGCCCATGCGCGGGTCAGCTATTCTGACGACGGCCACCTGTCGATGATCGACCCCGCCTCGGCGGTCGACGTGTTCTACAACACCGCCGACCCGGCCGACGCAAACGCCGCGGCGGCTCAGCTCACCCCCCAGCCCGAGGGCGGGCGACGCTCGAAACTGCAGCTCACCGACGGGAATTTCGGGCGCGTGCCGCGGGTCTATATCGAGACCCTGCAGGACCGTTCGGTCTTCAACGAACTGCAGAAGCGCATGTACACCGAGACCCCCTGCGCGGCGCTGTACACCCTCGACACGGATCACGCGCCACAGCTGTCAGCACCGGATGCATTGTCAAGAATCCTAATCGAGATAGCGAACACATCCCGAATTTAGGACGGACACTGCACTCCGGTAGACCGGAGGCAAGATCAGCAACCCTCTCGCTCATCGGCGGGTCGCGTGCCCTGCACGAGATACTCGACGAAATGCCGGACTAGCCCGTCCTTGGGCGCATTGGCAGGCCACAATGCGAATACTTCGACGGGACTTACCGCCCAGTCGGGCAAGACATGAACCATGGTTCCCGAGGCAATGTCGGCCGCCGCGAGAAATTCAGGAACGATCGCCAAGCCGGCACCAGATCGGGTCAGCCTGAAAAGCGCATGAGCATCGTTTACGCTTATCCGCGCCGGGGGCCGTGAGACCACCACACGGCGTCTTCCGTTTCGAAATTCTGGCCGTTCAGACCACACCGGCGCCAACTCAAGCCAATCCCGATCGACCAGATCGGCCGGCGACGACAGCCCGGGCTGCGTGTCAAGGAAACTGCGAGCAGCTACCAATCGTCTCTCGGCATCAAAAAGTTTCCGCATCATGAGCGAGCTGTCCTTCAGCTCACCCATCCGAATTGCAATATCGAAGCCGTCACCGATCAAATCTCTTCGGTCGTCCGAAAAGTCGAGCGAGATGCGGACATTTCCGTGCGCGACCGAGTAGGCCGCAAGTTGGGTGACCAGTTCGGATTGCGCCAGGACCGCCGGCGCGGTTATCCGCAACACGCCCGAGGGCTCGCGGTCATGGCCGGCCACCGCGTGCAGGCCGGTCTCTGCTGCGTCCAACATTGCGCGCGCGGCCTCAAGCATGCGTTCGCCATCCGGCGTCAGCGACAGCTTGCGGGTCGAGCGATACAAGAGGGCGGTGCCGAGTTGATCTTCTAGCTGCGAGACGTGATGGCTCACCACCGAAGGCGACAGGCGCAGCGCCTGTGCGGCTGCGCGGAACGAGCCGTGATCGACCGTCGCCGCGAAAATGGCTATCCGTCGCAGTTGATCCAGCATTATTCAATATTTCCGTACAATCTTATCTATCTGACCCATATTATAGCCTTATAGGTCCATGTCCATATTCTCCAGACCACACCCGAACAGGTCGGCGGTACGCCGCCGCCACTAAAACTGGAGACTGTAGAATGAATATTCTCAAAACCGTCGCGGTCGCCGCCGCACTTCTGATCGCACCGATCACCGGAAGCGCCATCGCGGACGACAAGGCCGCCGTGCAGGCCTTCTATGACTTACTCAGCAACCCGGCGTCCGCGAATCACGCCGCAACATTCAAGGCCACGACGAGCGCTGACTGGCAGAGCATCGGGGACTATTCCGGTAAATCGAAGAGCCGCGACCAGTTCCTCGGCCAGGTCGGCGGGTTCGGCAAGCTGATCCCGGATCTGAACTGGGCCGTGGAAGAAATGATCCGGTCGGGTGACAGGGTCGTTGTTCGAAGCCGCGCCAGCGGAACGCCGAAGGGGCCGTTGTTCGGCGTCGAAGGCAAGGGCAAGAGTTTCGATATCCTGACCATCGACATCCACACCCTCAAGAACGGAAAAATCATCCGCTCCTATCATGTCGAGGATTGGGCCGGTGCCATCCGGCAACTGCGCGCCCAGTAAACATCGAACACACCGAAAACAAGAAAGCCCCGCTTATCGCGGGGCTTTCGCTATTCGTCTGAATGTCGTTCCGCCTAGCGCGGTGAAATCACCATCACCATCTGGCGGCCTTCCATCTTCGGCATCTGTTCGACCTTGGCGATTTCCTCGAGTTCCGTGCGAACCCGTTCGAGCACCTGTGCACCCAGATCCTGATGGGCCATCTCGCGGCCGCGGAAACGCAGGGTCACCTTTACCTTGTCGCCATCGTCGATGAACCGGCGGGCGTTGCGGATCTTCACATCATAATCATGGGTGTCGATGTTGGGACGAAGCTTGATCTCCTTGACGTCGATCGTCTTCTGCTTCTTGCGCGCCTCGTTGCGCTTTTTCTGCTCCTGATATTTGAGCTTCCCATTATCGATAATCTTGCAAACCGGCGGATCGGCGTTCGGCGACACCTCCACCAGGTCGAGTCCCACATCCACGGCGCGCGCCAGCGCGGCAGACGTATCGACAACGCCAACCTGTTCGCCATTTTCGTCAACAAGGCGCACCTGTGGAACGTTGATATCCTCGTTGGTGCGCGGTCCGTCCTTCTTCGGGGGACTCTGATCTACGGGTCGTCTAGCGATTACAATTCTCCTTCCGGGGCAATTTTAGTCGAATAATTCATCTCAGGCAGCGTGTTTTGCTGCCGGGCTTTCGGCTTCGGCGCTTAGTTTGCTGACCGCGTCGCCCAACGCAAGCACTTCCTGATCTTTCGATCCGAGACGACGAACGGCAACCGTGCCCTCTTCGGCCTCGCGGCGACCGACAACCAGGATCGCCGGCACATGGGCGTGGCTGTGCTCGCGCACCTTGTAGTTGATTTTCTCATTGCGCAAATCCGCCTCGACTCGCATCCCGGCCGCGCGGCAGGCGGCCGCAACCTTCTCGGCATAATCGTTGGCGTCGCTCGTGATCGTCGCCACCACAATTTGGGTCGGCGCCAGCCACAACGGGAAGCGGCCCGCATAATTCTCGATCAGAATGCCGATGAACCGCTCGAAGGAGCCAAGAATCGCACGGTGCAGCATAACCGGCCGCGCCTTCTCGCCACTCTCGTCGATGTAGCTGGCATCCAGGCGTTCGGGCAGCACGAAGTCCAACTGCAGGGTGCCGCACTGCCAGTCCCGTCCAATCGCATCACGCAGCACGAATTCGAGCTTCGGACCGTAGAAGGCGCCTTCGCCCGGGTTGAGCGTGTAGTCGAGCCCGGCGGCTTTCGTCGCTTCCATCAGCGCCGCTTCCGCACGATCCCATGTCGCATCGTCGCCGGCACGCACCTCGGGCCGGTCGGAGAACTTCACCGCCACTTCTTCGAAACCAAAATCCCGATAGACCGACTGGAGCAACTCACAGAAGGACTTCGTCTCCTCGACGATCTGATCCTCGGAGCAGAAGATATGGGCGTCGTCCTGGGTGAAGGCGCGCACGCGCATGATGCCGTGCAGCGCACCCGACGGTTCATAGCGATGGCAGGAGCCGAACTCGGCCATGCGCAGCGGCAGATCGCGGTAACTTTTCATGCCCGAATGACTGAAGATCTGCACATGACAGGGGCAGTTCATCGGCTTCAGCGCCAGCATCCTGTTAGACGGCGTCGAGGGAGAATCGTGATCATGTTCGTGACCATGTGATTCCGGATCGCTCTCGTCGACCTCGGCGACAAACATATGCTCGCGGAATTTCTCCCAATGACCGGAGCGCTCCCACAGGGCGCGATCGACGAGCTGGGGTGTCTTCACTTCCGTGTAGCCGGCCCTGTCGAGGCGCGTGCGCATGTATTCCTCGCACGCCCGGTAGAGCGTCCAGCCCTTGGGGTGCCAGAACACCGAGCCAACAGCCGCTTCCTGCATGTGGAACAGGTCCATCTCGCGGCCGATCCGCCGATGGTCGCGCTTCTCGGCCTCCTCGATCATCGTCAAGTGAGCCTGGAGTTCCTTCGGATCGCGCCAGGCCGTCCCATAGATGCGCTGGAGCTGATCGTTCGCCGCGTCGCCGCGCCAGTAAGCGCCCGCAAGCTTCATCAGCTTGAAGGCCTTGGGCAGCCGGCCGGTCGAGGGCAGATGCGGGCCGCGGCACAGATCGACCCAGTCGCCCTGGCGGTACATCGTGATGTCTTCGCCGTCGGGCAGCTCGCCGACCCATTCGGCCTTGAAGGTCTCGCCCTGTTTTTCGAAATAGGCACGGACATCGTCACGCGACCAGACCTCGCGGATGATTTCCTCGTCGCGCGACACGATCTCTTCCATCTTCCGCTCGATGGCTTCGAAGTCGTCCGACGAGAAAGCCTCGGCCCGGTGGAAGTCGTAATAGAAGCCGTCATCCGTCGACGGGCCAAAGGTGATCTGCGTGCCCGGGAACAATTCCTGCACCGCCTCGGCCAGCACATGGGCTGCGTCATGGCGGATCAGTTCCAGCGCATCCTCGTCCTTGATGGTGATGATTGCGACATTCGCGTCGGCCTCGATGGGGCGCGCCAGGTCACGAATCTCGCCATCCACGCGCACGGCGAGCGCGGCCTTGGCCAGGCCGGGGCCGATGTCGGCCGCCAACGCAGCACCGGTCACCGCATCGTCGAAGACGCGCGTGCTGCCGTCGGGCAGCGTGATCGTGACCTGGTTCGCGGATGCTGGATCTGACATATCGGTTCCGTTGTCTCTCAAATGTCCGAACGCCCGGTTCACCGAAACCGGGCGCGTGTGCGGGATTTAGTCCAGTCGGAGCGCCGCTTCAACCTCGTCGACGGAAAGTTCCGTCAGAAGGTCGCGGCGCAGGACGGTTACGTCGGGACCCTTTTGTGCGCACAACGCCGGGTCGGAGGCAAAAGAATAGAGCGCGATCGACTGGCAACCGGCCGTCGCGATGACGTGCATCGGGCCCGTATCGTTGCCGACCGCGCCCTTCGCCCCGCGCGCCAGCGCGACAATTTCAGCGAAGCTCGTATCGGATGTCAGGTCCAGCGCCTGCGCGCAGAACGACGCGATGGTGCCCGTTGCATGGGCGTCGGCGCCCGCACCGATCAGCACCGGCGTGACGCCCCGCGCGACCAGTTGCCGCGCCAGTTCCGTGAAGGACCCGACGGGCCAGCGCTTCTCGGGCCGATGGGCCGAGCCGCCGGGCACCAGCAGCACATAGGGGCCGGTGATGCCGAATCGCGCCGTGTCCGCCTGCACCCAATCGAGGGAGGGTGCCGGGACATTCTCGATTCCCGCGACAGCGAGCTGATCGGCCTGGCGATCTATGGTGTGCATGTTATCGCGGGCGGGGTTCTTGTGACGCAGCGCCGCACCGCGCGCGATGCCCGACCATTCGGGCCGCCGGCCCGGCAGCATGAGTTGGAAATAAAGGCTCGACCGGTCGGAGGTCTGCAGATCATAGGCGCGACCGAACCGGGCGTATCGCAACCGGAACCGCAGACGGTACCATTCCCGCCAGTTCTTCCAGCTCGGCCGGTTGTCGACCCAGATTTCGTCGAACCAGCCGGAGGCCTCAAGAAAATCGCGATAGGCCGGTGCCGTCAGCAGGGTGATATGTGCGTCGGGGTGGTGGGCGCGGATCGCCGCGAAGGGGCCCGTCGCCTGGACGACATCACCCAGCGCCCCAAGCTTGATCACCAGAATACGCCCAGCAGTTTTGCTGGCGCTTTTCCTACCGGTGCTCATTGCGGCCCTGCCGCGCGGTGTTTGTCGTGGAGCGCGGCATAAACCCGCAACGTGTCCGCGCACATGCCGGCCTTGGAGAAATTCTCACGCACATGCACGGCCGCGCGCACGGCAAGCGCCGCGCGCTTTGCGCCATCCAGCTTCAATGCGGACTCCAGCGCGTCCGCGAAGGTCTCAGGATCGCCCGGCGTGAAAAGCCAGCCGGTCTCACCGGCCAGCACCTGCTCGGTCGCCCCCCCATGATCGGCCACCACCACCGGTCGGCCCATTGCCTGAGCCTCGGCGATGATCCGGCCGAAGGCCTCGGGATCGGTCGACGCCGACACCACCACATCCGACAGCATGTAGGCGGCGGGCATGTCGTCGCAATGGCCGACGATCTGCACATCGCCACCGAGGCCCTTTTCCGAAATCTGCGCTTCCAGCTCCCGGCGATAGGCCTCGCGACCCTGATCGGATCCGACCAACAGGCCGGTTACCCGAAAGCCGTCCGCTCCCCGCCGCGCCTTGAGACGCGCCAGCGCTTCGATAAACAGAAGCTGGCCCTTCCAGCGGGTCAACCGGCCCGGCAGCATGACGACCGCATTCTCATCGGCCAAGCGCCAGCGAGCGGCAACATCGATCATCCGGTTGGGGTTGAAACCCTCGGCATCGAATCGTGCCGTGTCGATGCCGCGCGGGATCGTCCGGATGCGCGCATCCGGGACCCCGTAATTTTCTTTCACATGGGCGGTGATGAATTGCGAATTGGCGATCACCAGATCACCGTCGGCCATCACCGCGTTGTAGCGTTTCTTCAGGGCACCGATTGTGCCGCCGCCGAAATTATAAGTGCCGTGGAATGTCGTGACGAAGGGCAACCCGGCCGCACGGGCCGCCGCGCGCGCGCTCCAAGCGGGTGCCCGGGAGCGTGCATGCACCAGCTCCACGTGCTCGCGTTCAATAAGCGCGGCGAGCCGCGCGATGTTGCGGCGGATAATCAGGGGATTCTTGGAGGCAAGCGGCAACTCCACATGGCGTGCGCCCCGGCGTTCAAGCTCCACCACCTGGCGGCCGCCCGAGGACGCGACAATCGCGGTCTTGCCCGCCAGGACGAGCGCTTCGGCCACGTCAATCGCGCTGCGCTCGACCCCGCCACCGCCGACATCGAGCGACGGCAGCACCTGCAGCACGACCGGCAGCCGCGCGGCCGTTTCGCGCGCCGCGGCTTCGCTCGCCGCATCGTCGGCGAAGGTGTTAGAATCGGGGCCGTCGTTCATCCGCTAGGTTCTTGTTCCGGGTTCTCGTTCAGATGGTTTCCGCCGACATCCACTTCGTCGACGCCGAAGACGGTACCGCCCTCGCATACTGTGCGACACCGGCGCAAGCGCCCGAAGGCAATTCGCCCCTCGCCAGGGGCCTGTCTCAGGCACCGGGTGTCGTGTTCCTGGGTGGCTTTATGTCCGACATGACCGGCCAGAAGGCAACCGTTTTGGAAGCCTGGACCCGGGCGACCGGCCGCGCCTTCCTGCGATTGGACTATGCCGGCCATGGCGCGTCGGGCGGCGCGTTCCGTGACGGCACCATCGGGCGCTGGCGCGACGACGCGCTCACCGTGATCCGGCATGCCGGCCAAACGGTACCGGGGCTGGGCGGAGACCTGGTGTTGGTCGGCTCGTCCATGGGCGGCTGGATCGCGACTCTGGTGGCGAAGGCGCTCACCGATGAAGCGGGCGTACAAAACATCGCCGGCCTGGTGACCATTGCCGCGGCGGCCGACTTCACCGAGGATCTGCTGCCCGCGCGGCTCGGCACAGAGGCGCTGGCGCAAATCGCCGAAACGGGCATCTTCGAGGCCCCATCGAAATATGCCGACGCGCCCTATGTCATCACCGGTGCATTGCTCGAGGAAGGCCGGAACCATCTTGTCCTGATCAAACCCCTGGCACTGAACATCCCCGTGCGCCTGATCCATGGCACCGCCGATCCGGACGTGCCCTGGGCGCAATCCCAAAAACTGATGGACGTGCTGACATCCGGCGATGTGGAACTCATCCTGATCAAGAACGGCGACCACCGCCTGTCGGAACCGCGCGATCTGGCGCGAATGATCGGCGTGGTGGGGCGGCTTTGCGATCAGGTCTCCGCCAGCAGCGCCGCCAGCCCTGCACGATAATCGGGATAGACAAGTTTGGCGCCGAGTTCTTCCTTGATCCGGCGGTTGGAGACACGCTTCGATTCCGCATAGAAACTGCGGCCCATCTCGGACATCTCGGCGTCGTCGAACGGAATCTCCGGCGGTGGTGCAATCCCGAGCAATTCGCAGGCATGGGTCACCACCTCCTGGGGCGGCGCGGGATCGTCGTCGCACACATTATAGGCCGCACCCGGATGGGGCTGGGCGATCGAGGCTTCGAGGACCGTCGCGATATCCGCCACATGGGTGCGACTGAACACCTGACCTTCCTTGACCACGCGGCGCGCATTTCCCGCCCGCACCGTCTCCAACGCATTGCGGCCGGGGCCATAGATTCCCGCCAGGCGAAACAGATGGATCGGCAGGCCGGACTCGCGCCACAGACGGCACCAGCCAGCCTCGGCCTCGACCCGGCGTTGTCCGCGTTCGGTGGCCGGTATGAGCTCAGACGTCTCGTCCACCCAGCCGCCCGCGCGATCGCCATACACGCCGGTGGTCGACAGGTAGCCGGCCCAGGCAATGTCGCCCGCCCGCGCCGCAATATCGCCACCATGATGGACCAGAACCGGGTCACCGCCCGCGCCGGGCGGCACGGACAACAGGAGATGGCTGACGCCATCGAACACGCCGGCCCGATCGGTGATCGGGGCCGTCCCGTCGAACAGGAATCCATCGATGCCTTCTGCCTGCAACGCCTCGACCTTCACCGCACTGCGGGCCGTGGCACGCACGTTCCAGCCCGCGGGCCGGAGCCGGTCGACCAGAACCCGGGCGCTGTATCCCAGGCCGAACACCAGTAAAGTCCGTGACGTCATAATCACCTTCTTCGATCGCGTTCAGTCACGATCCTGGCAGGAGAATTTTGCGCGGGTCGGGCCGCGCTGCTAAATCAGAATGACAGAATAGGAGCCCGCGTGTTGCGCCGTCTATCACCACCCGCCGTCAGGTCCGGCCTGATCACCGCCTTGTGCCTCGCCGGCTGCCTCGTCGGCGTTTCGCTGTCCGTCGCCCCCCGCATCGCCCATGCTCAGGACCGTTACGCGGACATGCCGGTCGCGCAGGCATACCAGGCCTGCCTTGCGGCATCACGACGCGACCCGGAAGCAGGTTTCGAAGCCGCGATCGCCTGGCGCGACGAAGGCGGAGGGCCGCCGTCGCTGCATTGTGTGGCGCTGGCGTTATTCGGGCTGGGTCAGTTCAACGAGGCCGCGACGCGTCTTGAAGCACTCGCCGCCGACATGCCCACGGCCACCACGCGCGAGCAGTCGGCGGTCCTCGGGCAGGCCGGTAGTGTCTGGCTCCATGCCGGTGATCTGAGCCGCGCGCATAGGGTGCTCAGCCAAGCCCTCGAACTCGATTCAAGCAATCCCGAAATATGGATCGATCGTGGCGATGCGCTCGCACGGGGCGGAGAATACTGGGACGCGGTCGATGATTTCTCGGCCGCACTCGATCGCGACGACGCCCGGCTCGACGCACTGATCTTTCGCGCGGCCGCATATCGACTGCTCGAAGTGCCCGACCTGGCCCGCGACGACATTGCCCGCGCGCTTGCGGTTGATCCCGGCAACCCGGATGCGCTGATGGAACTCGGTGCGGTTCAGGCGGGGGTCGGAGAGTTCGACGCGGCGCGGAAATCCTGGTTGCGCGTACTCTCCGTCGCACCCGAGTCGCGTGCGGCAGATGCCGCCCGTGCGGCGCTGCAGCAAATGGATGTGAAGGTGGAGTGACCCGAAAGAGGACCGGTACCGCAAAGGCCCGAAAATCAGAAATCCGGATTGGCGTAATGCTTGGGCGGCGGGATCCCGGGAATATGGTCGGCGAGGATGGGCCGCATGCTCGGCCGTGATTTGACCCGCGCGTACCAACTCTTCGCC
>JAQCFD010000052.1 GCA_027618305.1 Pseudomonadota bacterium | reverse complement strand
CATGGCGTCATGTTTAGCGAATTCCGCGCGCAATGTCCGTCATGCGATAGGCCTATGGCCTGCCGCCTTCCAGGTTCTGACCGACAGGTCATTCGGATGGTGTTTGTCATGTATGATGGCGCGCGTAGCTCACAGCCCGGCGGAGAAGAGATGTCGAGTATGACGCAGAAGCCCGTGATGGCGATCGACGGCATGGTGCGCGAAATCAAGCTCAAGCCTGCGCAGATGACGTCGCAACTGACCCCGGCAAATGATTTGTTTGTTCTCGCCCATATGGGGGTACCCGAGACAACGGTCGAAAACTGGTCTCTCTCGATCGGTGGCCGTGTCGAAACGCCGATCGAACTGGACTATGCGCAACTGCGTGCGCGCCCGAAACGGGTGGTCGAGACCGTTCATCAATGCGCCGGCAGCCCGATGAACCCGACCGTCCCGACCCGTCGGGTCGCCAATGTCCGATGGGCTGGGGTCGATCTGGCGGAGTTGTTTGGGGAGCTGGGTATCTCCGCGGATGCCAGCCATCTTTGGGCATTCGGGCTCGATCACGGTGAATTCGCCGGCGAGGCTCAGGATTCCTATCTCAAGGACATTCCGCTCGGCCGTCTCGAGGAAGGCGATGTGTTGATCGCCTACGAACTCAATGGTGCGCCGCTGCCGCAGAAACACGGATTTCCTGCGCGCCTGGTCGTTCCGGGTTACTTCGGCACCAACAGCGTGAAATGGCTCTCGCGGCTGGAATTGGCGGACCACCGGGCCGACAGCGTATTCACGACGCGGTTCTACAACGATGCCATTCCCGGCTCTGACGCCACCCGTCCGGTCTGGGAGATATTTCCCGAAAGCGTCATCGTGGCACCGGGCCCGGATATGCGGGTTGCGGCGTCGGAGAGCGAAATCTGGGGTTGGGCCTGGTCTGCAAGCGGGGTTGGGCAGGTCGATGTCAGCACGGATGGCGGGGCCAGCTGGCGCAGAGCGGAACTGGGGCCGCGCCGGCAACGCTCCTGGCAGCGGTTTTCATACCGTTGGACGCCGTCCGCCGCCGGGCAACACACGCTCATGAGCCGCGCGACCAACGCCGACGGCAACACCCAGCCCATGGACGGCGCACGCAACGCCGTCTACGCCGTGGATGTAACGGTCACCTGAGCCGCAGATTCCCGCTGGCGGTGAAAACCATCTGTTTTCACTTGACGGGTCGGTGGGTAAAGGCAGAGAAAACCGGGGTCGGGGCGTAGCTCAGCCTGGTAGAGCACCTGCTTTGGGAGCAGGGGGTCGCGTGTTCGAATCTCGTCGCCCCGACCATTTCTTTGCATGAGGTGCGCCATGCGTCTGCAGGACCGAACAGCCTTTGTCACCGGCGGCTCCAAGGGGCTGGGCCGGGCCATCGCCGAGCGTTTCGTCGAGGAGGGGGCCCGCGTGGTCATCGCCGACATCGATCAGGAGAATCTGGACAAGACATTGGCTGAAACAACGGTCGATGCCACCCGCCTGACGGCTATCAACCTGGATGTCTCGGATTTCGATGCGGTCCAGGCCGCGATCAACGACGCCATCGCCGAATTCGGCGCGCTGGATATCCTGGTCAACAATGCCGGGTTTTCACCGAAGAAGAACTGGCTGGAGTATGAAATCTCCGAATGGCAGAAGGTCCTGGACGTCAATCTCAGTGGCGAGTTCTTCGGTGCCCGTGCGGTCGCGGAGCACATGATGGAACGCAAGAGCGGCCGGATCATCAACCTGTCGTCCTCGGCCTGGCGGCACGGCGGCGTCGCGACGGGTGGCGGGCTGCCCTACACCGCGTCGAAGGCCGGGGTGATCGGGCTGACCCGATCCCTGTGCAAGGCGCTCGGGCCCTACAACATCACCGTGAACGCCATCGCGCCCGGTCCGACACCGACGCCGATGACGTCGTCCTGGCTGTCGGACGCGGAAGAGGCGCTCAAAGAGCAGATACCGTTGCGCCGCCTGGGCACAGCGCGTGACATCGCCAACGCCGCCCTGTTCCTGGCGTCTGACGAGGCGGCCTTCATCACCGGCACCTGCCTCGACGTCAATGGCGGCCTGACCATGAGTTAAACCCGTACGAGTTGACGACGAACGGCGTCCACCTGTACGAAGTTGGTGGCTCAACCAGATTCATGAGAGAACTGCCATGAAGGCACGTATTTTCCAGCCCACGAAGACCGCGATGCAATCGGGGCGTGCGAAGACCCATCACTGGTTACTCGAGTTCGAGCCGACGCGCCGCCAGCAGCTCGACCCGCTGATGGGCTGGCCGGGCGCGGGCGACACCATGCGCCAGGTCCGTATGACCTTCGAGAGCCGCGAAGACGCGATCTCCCACGCCGAGCGCCACGGCCTCGAATATGTGGTGCAGGAGCCCAAGGAAAGACAAATCAAGCCAAAGGCTTACGCGGACAACTTCGCGGTCGGGCGCAGGATTCCCTGGAGCCACTGACCTGCCCCAGTTCTCGATTTTGGAATTTGAGGTTTCCCGATTCCGGTGAATCCGGCGATGCTGGTTCATCCGAAGCGTTGTGCGGCGCCCGTAGCTCAGCTGGATAGAGCATCGGCCTTCTAAGCCGAATGTCGCAGGTTCGAATCCTGCCGGGCGCGCCACTTTCCCCGTCTGAACGCCGTGCAGCGAAGGAAACCTCATGTATTCAGGCCCGATCATCGACAGCCACCATCATCTCTGGCACTGGCAGAAGTATCCGTGGCTGGCCGCCCCGATGACCCCGAAGATGTACAAAGCCGACTATAGCGACCTGCGTCAGGACTATCTGGTTGAGGATTTGCAGGCGGATTTCGGCGACAATAATGTCGTCAAATCGGTCCATGTGCAGGCCAATTACGACCCGGCCAAGCCCGTCGAGGAGACGGCCTGGCTTCAGTCGGAGGCCGACCGCACCGGCTTCCCCCATGCCATCGTTGGCCACGCCATCATGACCAACCCAGATATCGAGGAAGTTCTCGAGGGCCATGCGCAATACACCAACACGCGGGGCGTACGCCACCAGCTGCATTTCTGGGAGGGCGACCCGTTGCGCTGCCGCACCGACCGGCCGGATATTTGCCTGACCGACGAATTCCAGAGCGCTGTCGGATTGCTCACGAATTACAATTTGAGCTTCGAACTACAGGGCTTCTCCCACCAGTTCGTGCATTTTGCCGAGCTGGTGCGAGACCACCCGGAGACCAATTTCTGCCTGGTCCATGGCGGCATGCTGACGTCCGACGATGACGCCACGGTCGATGCCTGGAAGGCGGGGCTGGAGCATCTGGCGCCGCTGCCCAACGTCTGGATCAAATGCTCGGGGCTGAACTTCTTCACCAACAGCTGCGACATCGACCATATGCGCATCGTGCTGGACCATGTTATCGACCGCTTCGGCGCCGAGCGCTGCTTCTACGGCAGCAACTTCCCGCTGGAGAAGCTCTGGGCGAAGTACGACGATTTGGTGGGTGCTTGCAAACAGATCCTCGCGCCCCGGCCCGAGGCGGACCAGCGCGCCTTCTTCCACGACACGGCGGCGGGATTCTATCGGATATAGGTGAGGGGAAAGTACGTCGGCCCGCTTGTTTCGACAGGCTCAACATGAGGGCCTCACCCAGAGACCTAAGAGCCTCACCCTGAGCTTGTCGAAGGGGGAGGCGGGTGGCGTTTATTTCTTCCGTCATGCGCGGACTTGACCCGCGCATCTGGTAATCATCCTCATGCTGAGCTTGTCGAAGTATGAGGATGCGGCCCTCTCCTTCGACAAGCTCAGGATGAGGGCCTCTATCAGATGCCCGGGCCTTACCCCGTCCACGCACCGCCATTGACGTCGAGCACAGCGCCCGTCGTGAACGCCGCGCCGGGCGTGCACAGATACCAGATGGCGTGGGCCAGCTCCTCGGGCTTGCCGAGGCGGCCGACGGGGATGGCCCTGGCACGCGCGTCCAGTACGTCCTGAGGGTGCCGCGTCACCCGCGGGGTCAGCACCAGGCCGGGCGCGATGGCGTTGATCGTGATGCCGTGGGGAGCGAGTTCCTTGGCCAGACGCCGGGTCATGCCGATGATCGCGGCCTCAGTCGTTGAGTATTCGATGGCCCCGGCGCCCGCCGTACGGCCGGCGACCGACGAGATGTTGACGATGCGGCCGTACTTGTTGGCCTTCATCGCCGGTACCAGCTCCCGGGTGATCAGGAACTTGGCGATCACGTTCCAGTCGTAGCTGTGATGCATCGCATCGACGGTGATCTCCTCGAGCGGCGGCGCATCGATGAAACCGCCCGCCGTGTTGACCAGGATGTCGGCGCGGCCCCAGGTGTCGAGAATGGTCTTCACCCCGGCCTTCACTTCGGCCTCGTCGGCGCATTCGGCCTTGACGAACATGGCCGCGCCGCCGGCGTCGGTGATGCGTTTGACGACCGCGTCGCCTTTTTCCTGAGTGCGGCCTATCACGGCGACTTTCGCACCCTCGGCGCCGAAACGGATGGCGGCGGCTTCGCCCATGCCGGCGGTGCCGCCGGTGACCACGGCCACCTGGCCTTCGATATTCGTGAGTTCGTTCATGTGAATATTCCTACGCGGCGACGGGGATGATGCCGACGTTGTTCATGATCAGCGGGGCATCGGTGACGGCCTGGACCTCGTCGGCGGTCAGGCCCGGGGCGACCTCGTCGAGCACCAGCCCGTCGGGGGTGACGGAAATCACGGCCATGTCGGTGAAGATACGCGTCACCACGCCGCCCGCCGTAAGGGGGTAGCTGCGTTCGGCAACGATCTTGGCCGCGCCGTCGCGTGCGGTGTGGGTCATCATCGCGAAGACCCGCTTGGAGCCCGCCGCGATGTCCATGGCACCGCCCACACTGCCCGAGGTCTGATTGGGCAGGCGCCAGTTGCAGAGATCGCCGTTGGCCGCGACCTGGAACGCGCCGAGGACCGCGCAATCCAGCCGTCCGCCGCGCGCGATCGCGAAACTGTCGGTGTGGTGCACATAGGCCCCGCCGGGGACCATCGTCACCAGCTCCTTGCCGGCGCTGATCAGATCCTGATCCGCCTCGCCCTCGGCCGGGGGCGGGCCCATGCCGATCAGGCCGTTTTCCGAATGGAACATCACGTCGCGATCGCCGGGAATAAAGGCCGGGATCATGGTCGGCATGCCGATGCCGAGATTGACCAGCCAGCCGTCTTCCATGTCCTGAGCCGCGCGGGCCGCGATCTGTTGCCGGGTCAGCAAATTTGTCTGTTCGTCGCTCATGATGCTTTCCGCTCCTTGCCGATCTCGTACCAGCCGGTGACATAGTAGGTGTCCACGAAGACCCCCGGGGTCACGATGACTTCCGGGTCGAGATCGTCGATGGCCACGTCTTCCTGGACCTCGACGATGGTGTGGCCGGCGGCCATCGCCATGATCGGGTTAAAGTTCCGGCCGGTCTTGCGGTAAATCAGGTTGCCCCGCGGGTCGACCTTGTAGGCCTTGATCAGGGCGAAATCGCCAGGCAACGGCTTCTCCAGCACGTAATCCTTGCCGTCGACATTCATGGTCTGCTTGCCGTCGGCCAGGTCGGTACCCACGCCGGTTGGCGTTAGAAATCCACCGAGCCCGGCCCCCGCCGTGCGCATGCGTTCGGCCAATGTGCCCTGGGGCACGATTTCGAGCTCAATCTTGCCCGCGTCGTACAATTCCTTGAAAACAAACGATTCCTTGGCCCAGGGGAAGCTGCAGACCAGCTTGGACACACAGCCTTCGCCAATCAGCCTCGCGATGCCGCTATGGCCGGTGCCGGCATTGTTGGTGACGATGGTCAGGTCGCGCCGTTTCAGGTCACAGACCCCCTCAATCAGGATCTCCGGCACGCCGGGCTGGCCGAAGCCGCCGATGAGCAGGGTTGCGCCGTCCGGAATGCGGCCGACGGCGTCTTCGAGGGTTTCGGCTTTCTTGTTCTTCATGACTTCACTCAGGCCGGGGTGAAATAGGGTGCGGGACGGCCATCAGGGCCGTCCTGGAAAGTTACGGCGACCCGGTCGCCGATCGCAATGTCGGCGACACCTTCACCATTGTTGGCAAGGCCGCCCATCATTCGGAAACCTTCATCGATGTCGACGAGCAACACGGTGTAGGGCGCGTTGTCGGCGAAGGCAGGTGGTGCGCGATGCACCGTCGTGCAGGCATAAACAACGCCTTCACCCTTGGAGACCGCCCAGGCCGGGTCAGTCGCGCCGCATTTCGGGCAGATGGAACGCGGGTAGAAGATCGCGGCGTCGCATGCCGCGCATTTGCGGTAGTGCAGCTCGCCTTCCGCGGCGCCGGCCCAATAGGGATCGCCGTCGGGATCGATTGCCTGGGTTTCTTCAGCCATGTCGCTACTCCAGCCCCAAAATACAGGTCGAATTCGACGACAACACGCCGCCCGTGCCGCTGATCAGCGCCATCACGGCGTCGGCGACCTGGCGTTCGTCGCACTCGCCGCGCAGCTGCCGGACCGCTTCGATGATCAGGAAGATGCCGTATTGGCCCGGATGGCAGTAGGACAGGCCGCCGCCATTGGTGTTCAGCGGAAATTCGCCGCCGGGGCCGGTCCTGCCGTTTTCGAGAAACGCGCCGCCTTCGCCGGGCTTGCAGAAGCCCAGGGATTCGAGTGTCAACAGAACGGTGATGGTGAAGCTGTCATAGATCCCGGTGACGTCGATCCGGTCGTGAGTCACGCCGGCCATGGCGAAGGCGCGTTTGCCCGATTCCGCCGCCGGGGTGATCGTCAGATCGGGCATTTCCGAAATCTGGGCATGGGACAGGGATTCACCCTGACCGAGCAACCAGACCGGCGGCTTGTCGAGCGTCCTGGCCACATCCGGGCTGACCACCACCACGGCCCCGCCACCGTCGGTGAACAGGCAACAGTCGAGGCGATGCAGGGGGCTGGCGATCAAGCCGGACTCCAGCACTTCGTCACGGGTCAGGGGCTCGCGGCGGTAGGCCCTGGGGTTAAGGCCCGCCCACGCCCGGGTGGAGACCGCCAGATCGGCGAGCTGCTCGGATGTGGTGCCGTATTCGGCGAAATGGCGCGAGGCGGCCAGCGCGTAGGCGCCGACCGGCGTCGGCAGGCCGTAGGGCGCTTCATACTGATATCCGAGATCGTTGCGGATTTGGAAGATGTACTTGTCCTGCTTGGAGCGCTGGGTGCTGCCATACAGGATCACCGCGACCTTGCAGAGCCCGGCCTGGATGGCGGCGGCGGCGTGGCCCAGATGGAATTCGAAGGAAGCGCCGCCGACTGACGTGCTGTCTGCATATTTGGGCTGGATGCCGAGATATTCACAGATCTGCAGCTGGGGCAGGCGGCCCCAGGCCCCGGAGACCAGGACCCCGTCAACATCCGACTTCTCAAGCCCGGCATCGGTGAGTGCCGCGGCGAAGGCTTCGGCCTGCAGGGTGAGGACAGTTGAATCGGGCACCACACCGAGACGGGATTCCGCCACGCCGGCGATGGCGCATGCTTTCTTCAGGCTCAAATCTCTACCCCTGTGCTTCGGCATACTCTTCGGTACGCGCGACAAGGGAATTATCGCCAAGTGCGGGCGGAAGTCCATGCCATGTGGGCGCATGGTGACCAGATGATGAACGATTATGGCCGCGACGCGCCGGCCAGTTTCTGGATCAGCTGCGTAGCGAGCCAGTCGGTATATATCTGGGCACCGGAACGCAGGACATGCCCGGAGTCGTGCCAGTGCCTGCCGGTCAGGCGTTCCGGGAGATTGGAGTCCGAGTATTCGATACAACGGATGGACGGCGTTCGCTCACAAATTGCGGCCTGATGTGCCCGCCGGAAGGCATCGAGGATCGGCGGTGTGAAATACAGCGCGTGCTTGATCCCGTGCTTGGGAAGGGCCGCAGCCTGTTCTTCACGCCAGCGCAGGGTGGCGTCGAGAACGTGGGCCTTGGCGACCAGGACCGGGAAATCCTTGCGGGATACGCTGTCAACGGTGTCTGCGTTGAATGTGGGGTCTGGTGTGTCGTGCGGTTGATACCCATTGCGCGGCGGCAGGGAATTGCGCTGTCTGGCGTGTCCCGCGAGCCCGATATTGAACATCCGATAATAGATGTGGCGTGCGTAGGTCTTTAAATCATGGGCTATCTCGAGCGCGGGTCGGTTCGACTCCATCAAGTGTTCGAATGCCAGCCACACATGATTGCCATTCAGGAAGCGAAGTCCGGCAGCCTTGTTTTCCTTGTTCGTATCGAGCTCACTCTTGGCTTCTGTCGAAACTTCGAACATGACGGCAATCGGGATCCGGTCGGTTTCGCGAAGATATTCCTTGAGGAACGCATCGTGTTCGAAGGCGAAGAAGCCGCCGGCGGCGATGAGGCGAACGTCATAGGGAAAACCGGCCTTTTCCAGGGCCGCTTCGAGGCGGTCATCGTCGATGGCGTTGGCCGCGCGGCTTGAGCCGATGATCACGATGTCGAGGCGTTTCTCGGACGGATGGCGGCGCAGTTCCGCCGTCACCTCGTCGACATGGGTGGCGCGCACCAGCCCCAGTCCCCAGGCCGTCAAGTCGGTCAGGCTCACAAACACAATAAATCCCACGGCAACGCCGGCCAGGAGCCGGAACGCTTGTGTCTTCGTCGGCAGCTGCGTGCGCAAAATCTGGATTGCCACGAGACTCATGGCGCCGAACAGCAGAATGGGCTCTATATTGTTCAAGAACTCGATCTCTTCGCGGGTTCGCCAATAACTTACCCGATTACACCGCGGGATGGATCACGGCACTCACGATGCTGTTTACGGACGCCAGATTCGCCATTTTTTTCATCTTGTGTTTCGCAGTCTACTGGCTGCTGAGCCGAAATAACCATCGTCATTATTTCCTGCTGGTGATGAGTTATCTGTTCTATGCCGCGTGGGACTACCGGTTCCTGACCCTGATCATCTACGCCACAGCGGTGGCCTACGTCGCGTCCATGCTTCTCGTGAAGGCCCAGGACGCCAAACGTCGGCGAAGAATCCTGTTTGTGGCGGTCGGCCTCGAACTCGTAAGTTTGTTCTTTTTCAAATACCTAGGATTCGTATTTGAGAGCATATCGGCGATTGCGGGGGTGTTGTTTCAGGCCCCCGAGTTGCCGATTCCGGATATTCTCCTGCCGGTGGGAATCAGCTTCTTCACCTTTCAGGCGATCAGCTACATCGTTGATGTCGGGCGCGGCGATACCCGCGCATCGTCCAATCCGCTCGACGTGGCACTCTACATCGCGTTTTTCCCGCAACTGGTTGCAGGCCCGATTGTCCGATCCACGGATTTCATGCCGCAACTTGCCGAAACCAAAACCCTTAACTGGGACGGGTTCATTCACGGCGCGGCCGTCTTCCTGCTGGGGTTTTGCTACAAGGCCGCGATTGCCGACAATCTGGCGCTGGTCGTGGACCCGGTCTTTACCGATCCTGCGGAATGGTCGCGCCTGTCCCTGTGGGTCGCCGCACTGGCGTTTCACAGCCAGATCTATTTCGATTTCGCGGGCTATTCCTGGATGGCGATCGGCGTGGCGCTGATGCTCGGCTTCGAATTGCCGCGAAACTTCAACTATCCCTATATCGCGCGGAATATCCGGGATTTCTGGCAGCGCTGGCATATTTCGCTCTCAAGCTGGTTGCGGGACTATCTCTACATCCCCCTGGGCGGCAGCCGGAACGGCTGGAGCCGGTTCGTATTCGCAGCGATGGTCACGATGATCCTCGGCGGCATCTGGCATGGCGCGTCGTGGAACTTCGTGTTGTGGGGCTTGCTGCACGGGCTCGCGATCGTGATCTTCCGGTTCCGGGCCCACATACCGTTGCTTGGCGGGCGCCCATGGGGGGTGTTCGCCGGCATTGCGATGACCCAGATCTGGGTGTTCATGCTCTGGATTCCGTTCCGCGCAGACACGCTGGGCGACACGACCTTTATAATCTCGAAGATGTTCGGGTTTGGACTGTCGCTCGGCGAGCGTGGGTATCCGGTCTGGATGCTGCTGATTGTCCTGCTGCCGGTCCTGGTCGACGTGATGGCGGGGGCGAAGGTCGAAAGGCTCCGCCGGATGCGGCCGGGAACGCCCTTCGTCTATGGCGTGGTGGCCGGTGCGGCGTTTGCCCTCATGCTCGTCTTGCTGCCGCTCGACAGTTCACCGTTCATCTACTTCCGGTTTTAGCCGACCGAGGCGTGACATCCGGTTGGAACCGGCTTGCGGTCGGGTGATTTACGCGTAGGCTACGGGCAACCTGACGGGAGATGTTGCGATGGCGATGCTGGTCGACGGCCAATGGGTCGAAGAGAATGAAACCAAGAACAAGACGGACAAGAGCGGCGCCTTCAAGCGCACGGATTCCTCGTTCCGAAACTGGGTGACCACCGACGGCGCGCCGGGGCCGAGCGGCACGGGCGGGTTCATCCCCGAACGCGGCCGCTACCATCTCTACATCGCCATGAACTGCCCCTGGGCGCACCGCACGCTGCTGACGCGCACCTTCAAGGGCCTGGAAGACGTGATCACCCTCGACAAAACGGTGCCGCGCCGCAACGATCAGGGTTGGTATTTCGACGACGACCATGTCGATAACGTGTTGGGTACCTCGGCGCTGCATCAGGTCTACACGGCGTCGGATCCCCATGCCACGACGCGGGTGACCGTGCCGGTGCTGTGGGACCGCGAGAGCGGGAGCATCGTCAGCAATGAATCCGCCGAGATCATCCGGATGTTCAACGGCGCCTTCGATGCTTTCTCGAACAACGAGCGTGACCTGTATCCCGATGAGCTCGCCGGTCAGATCGACGAGTGGAACGATCTAATTTATCGAACGATCAATAACGGCGTGTACCGCGCGGGCTTCTCCACCGCCCAGGACGCCTACGAAGCCGCTGTTCGCGACGTCTTCGCAACCCTGGACAAGCTCGAGGCGCATCTGGCCGACAGTCGCTATCTCTGTGGCGATCAGTTCACGGAAGCCGATGTGCGGCTGTTCCCGACCATGATCCGGTTCGATGTGGCCTACTACGGGGCGTTCAAGTGCAACCTTCGGCGCCTGATCGACTATCCGAACCTGTGGGCCTACACACGCGAGATCTACCAGATGCCGGGAATCGCCGACACGGTCGATCTCGATGTCTACAAGCGCGGTTATTACTCAAAGAGCCCGCAGCGCAACCCGAGCGGCGTTGTCCCGCTCGGCCCGGCCATCGACCCGACCGTGCCCCACGGCCGCGGCTAGGATCACCTACACCCAATGATGCATGAACGGGACGATTGAAAACCTGCCCCTCGTAATAATTGTCATCGGCGTCACTGTCGTCGCGGCGATAGTCTTGCGTGGGGGATGTCGGCGGGCCGGGATACCCGCGCTCGCCGGTTTCATGGTGCTGGGGGTCGCGATGCGGGTCCTCGATGGCAAGGGCCGGCTTCTCACCGGCGACGTCATGGCCGTCTTCGAGTTCCTCGGCGGGATCGGTATCATCGCGCTCCTGTTTCGCGTCGGACTGGAGGCCGAAGCCCGCTCCATGCTCGGCCAGTTGCGCCGCGCCACCTGGATCTGGGCCGGTAATGTCGCGCTCAGCGGCATCCTGGGCTTTGCCACGGCCCATTACCTGCTGAACCTGGCATTGGTGCCAAGCCTGTTTGCCGGCGTGGCCCTGACGGCGACCAGCCTCGGGATATGCCTCGGCGTGTGGCGGGAGGCCGATCGGCTGCACACGCCGGCGGGCGCATTGCTGACGGACGTAGCCGAGCTGGACGACATCTCCGGGATCATTCTCATGATCCTGCTGATTTCCGTGGCACCGGTTTTCATCGCGGGCAATGGCGGAGTTGCCTCTGCAGCCGGGATGGCCGGGCTTGAGATCGCCGCCAAGATCGCCGTTTTTACCGCAGTCTGTATCGCCTTCGCCTATTATCTGGAGCGGCCGATCACCAACCTGTTCCGACGTCTCGAGCCGGCACCGAACCCGATGCTTCCCATTGCGGGCATGGCGCTGGTGATTGCCGCGATTGCCGGATGGCTCGGTTTTTCTCTGGCCGTCGGAGCCTTGTTCGCCGGATTGATCTTCAGTCGGGAAAAGGCGGTGCAGGAGGTCGATCGGGCCTTTTCACCGCTCTACGACTTCTTCGCACCCTTCTTTTTCATCAATATCGGTCTGGCGCTCGATCCGGCCACAGCGATGACCGGGCTGGTGATCGGGGCACCGCTGCTGCTTGCTGCGATCGTTGGGAAGGTGCTGGGAACGGTGATCCCTGCGCTGCGGGTGACGTCCCTCATCGGTGGTCTGGCGCTGGGGATCAGCATGGTGCCGCGCGCCGAGATTGCACTCGTCATTGCCGCGGAAGGTCGAGAGCTCGGCGATTGGGCAATGCCGCCCGAACTCTTCGGCGCGATTGTCCTGGTCAGCCTGGTGACGTCGATCCTAAGTCCGGTGATTCTCGCGCGCATGCTGCGCAACTGGGCGCCGGAACTGCGGGCCGGCGGGCCAAGATAAGACCGACCTGCTGACATAACGGTCGGCCGTGGGACTTTCTTTCACCCGCACAGACCCCTAGCCAATCGCCCCGCACGCGTGGGTGATACCGGTGCTGATCTTCTGGATCAGCGCATAGATTTCGCGCAGCGGCTTGAAGATCGTGATGTGCTCGTCGATATAGCCCTCGCGGCTGAGCTGAGCATATGAGGAGGGTTCGCCGAAATCTTCCGCCGGACGCGGGCCGCTGGGAATCGGGAAGGCCCGTTCGAGCACGACCAGCGCGCCGGGAATCCCGAGCTGCAGCAATTCCGCCACCACGTCATCGATCGTGACATTGGGTTCCCGACTGAACCGCGGCACCCGGGTGACCAACCGGAACAGGTGCCCGATCAGCGCGATGCGTATGGCGTGCAGCAATTCCACTGTGGCGTCCGGATCCGGGAGCGGGGCGGGCATTGCACCTGGCGCCGCGGTAGCGGTCAGGCCGAGTTCCTCGAATGCCGTTGTGCGCGCGATACTGTCTTGCAGGAACAGCCGCAGCATCCGGCTCAGGCGTTCGTGGCGCTGGTTGCGCTGGAGCGTGCCGGCCAGGCTTTCCATGGGTTCGCGCAAGATCGGGTCATCGCTCGCCTGTGCCCGCAGCAGCCACGCCACCGGGTCGAACAGGCCGACATAGGCGCGGAATGCGGCGAGCGAGCCATAGCTGTCTGCCCGACGGGCGAGATCGACGAGGCTCCGCAGTCGCGGTGACTGGTCGTAGATGGCGTAAAACCGCTCGGGATCGATGGTGATCGCGCTCCCGAGGCCGCCCACGGTGTTCGCGAGGTAGCCGAGCTGCTGCAGGATGCCGTTGTTGGAGATGGCCCGTATTTGAGAGGGATGGGCAGAATCGGCAGGCCGTTGGCCCTCATGGGCGCGTTGGGTCGGCCGCGAACCCGATGTGGGCAGCAGGTTGGTCGCGAAGGTGCCGAGCAGGGCGGCGTAGTCCGGATCATCGACCAAACGATCGTGGAAATTCTTTATCGCAAGGAAAAACTCGAGCGAAAAATCGGTGTCGGCATAGAAACGGTCAGCGATCGCGGCGGCCGGCCCGACCGTGTCGAACCGTTGCTCGACCAGCCGGCTGAGGGTGCCGAAGGCGATATCCGGGTTGACGAAGAACACGTACCCGTCGCCGCCCTGGAAGCTGAGTTCCTGTTTTGCGGTAAGGCCGGAGTCGGCACACGGAGCGGCTGAACGGCGTGTCGACATAGTCGAGACGGTCGGCGAAGGAGGCGGGATGGGCGCCGCGGCCGACGGACTCGCCATGGGTGTCGAAGATCACCACCTCGATATCCGTCAGCCCGGCGTTGGCGAGCGCCCCCGCGAGCTTGATCCGGAAACGTTCAATGGCAAGCGATGCTGCGATTTGCCCCATGAAACGGCCCGCATCGGAAAACCCGGTCTGCACGCACAAGCGCTTCCGGGATTGGATGTAGGCCCGGTAATGCTCGTTCTCGACGAGCTCCGCGATCATGTCGTGGCCATGTTCGAGCGCGTGCGGCGTCTCGAACAGGGGAGAAATGTCCAACCTGTCGGCAATCCCGAACAGGCGCGCGAAATACAGGGCGGAGAGAACCTCGAACGGCGATTCACACTCGGCAATCAGCAGCCGGATGGGGGTTTCGGAATCGATATGCTTGAGGATCTGCGAGGCAATCATGAACAGGCGCCGCGCCGAGGCAGATTCCGAGACGACATCGCCGAAGTTACTGGTGACTGGCGATGTGTCGGCGATCAACTCGTTCAGGGCGCGCATGTGGGAACGCCGCGTGGCCGACATTTTTGGTGAGTGTTCGAGTCCCACATCCCGGCGGATCGCGTTCACCAGCTGGGAGGCGTTCAGGCGCAGATGCACATGGGCGGCGCCCAGACCGCTGGTGGTGACCAGCGCGCGCAGATTGGCGACGGCCCCCGCCAGGGCGTCGGGCGCGATGGTGACCGCGCGGTCGAGAGGTGCGAGGAGCGACGCGGCACTGGTCTGGCGCGTTTCGCCGCGTGATGCGATGTGGCG
>JAQCFD010000051.1 GCA_027618305.1 Pseudomonadota bacterium | reverse complement strand
GGCCACGGTGACATGCTCTCGTGTCAGGCGTGAGAGAATGTAGGTGGGGATCTGAGAAGAATCCGCGAAGGGCTCGTCATAATGCGTGGGCATGGCGCTGATCACATCCATCGCGTCCCGGGGGGAAACCTGAAACTCCTCATGCTCAGTCCCCAGATGCGCGGCGATCCGGCGCGCATCATCGGCCTCGTCATAGTCGGAGGCGGGAAAACCGACCGAGAAGGTTCGGACTTTGCTGGTGCTATTGGCCTGCATCAGGGCCACAACAAGGGACGAATCCAACCCGCCTGACAGCCAAGCACCCAGTGGCACGTCCGAGATCATGCGATCGGTCACCGCCTGTTCGAGTAGGTATTCCAATTCGTTTCTGACCTCGGGGTCGGCGAGCGAGATCGGTTTCTCCTGACCCGCCCGGGCGATTTTTGCGATGTCCCAGTAGGTTTCCAGGTCGGGTTCTTGGTTGGTACGCAGCGTTAGAATGGTGCCGGGCTGGAGCTTTTGGATGTTCCGGTAGATTGTGGCCGGTGCAGGGATGTAGGCGAATTGTAGATAGGCGGCCAGTGCGTCCGGGTCTCTGTTGGCCTTCATACAATCTGAAGCCAAAAGCGCCTTGATCTCCGAACCGAAAACGAAGACGCCGTTTTGATGGGCCCAGTAGAGGGGTTTGATTCCGAGCCTGTCCCGGACCAGCGAGAGAGTGCGCGTTTTTCGGTCGAAGACGGCAAAAGCAAACATTCCGACCAGAGCTTGGGCTGTTTTTCGCACTCCCCAGCAGGCGACGGCCTCGCGCAGCACAACAGTATCGGAGCTAGTGTCCACTGGGTGACCGTCTGCTGTAAGTTGCCGCGCTAGGTCCTTGAAATTGTAGATCTCGCCGTTGAATACCAGAACGTAGCGCTGGCACCGTGAGACCGTTGGCTGGCGGCCTTCCGGCGTCGGCGCAATCACCGCAAGCCGGCGGTGGGCAAAACCGAGCCCAACTTCGTGATCGAGCCAGACACCATCATCATCCGGCCCGCGATGCCGGAGGCTGTTCCCCATTGCTTCCGTTCGAAGCTCCAGCGTTTGAGCATCGAACGTATGGGCACGATCCAGGATTCCCGCAATGCCGCACATTGTGCCTTACTTACCTCTCTGGCGAAGTTATAGGGGTCGTGTTGTCGATGTCCGAGGGGATGGACGTAATCTTGAGCGAACTCTTTTCTGCGTGATTTTTGTCCCTAGATAGAATGGCATTATGGGACCATCAAAACCTTAGGCACTATTGGCCTAAGTTTTGAAAATTTGTATCGTAACATTGGTATGTTAGGGAGCGGTCCCTTAACCACCCGATAGAGAAAACTATTTTGCACAGCTGCGGGCGCCAAAGTGAATCCATGGAAACGGACATAATGAATCAGTGATCCAGTATTTGAGAAAACTACTTCGGTTATCGCCCAAATGGGCTCTCTAATGTGTCTCGCATGTTCAGTTGCATCATTTGTCTCTCATAATCGGAACGGCTGCCCGCATTTTTAGTGGGTACGAAACAATTCTAAACCGACGCCATTGCGAGCGTATGAGGGCCGATCATTTTGTCGTCATGACGATGTGGCGTCAGCGTTTCGGTCGGGAGACGAGCTTTGTCGTTGCTGCCACGCGTTCGTAATTGCCGCAAGGCTTGCGATCAGTGCGACCTGTGCCATCGGGACAATTGGCGTGAAATAGCGGAGTTCCGTGTATACCAGCGCATAGGCCAGCGCGAAGATAATGTAGCCGGCCCAGCACTGAATAGCGATTAGCGACGGTTCTGACCAAAGGTGGCCCGCTTTGGCTTTGCGCAGGAACCAGATCGGTGGCCCCACGATGAAAACGACGAACAGCAGTAAGCTTATTGCACGTAGGCCCATGTCGCTGGCGAGCACGAGCGCGCCCCCGATCGAAAAATTCGTGCGCAGGTCCTCAATTTGCCGGCTGCTTCCTCCAATCAGCCTCTCCCCTTGACCCGGCCCCAACTGGACAAACTCGTTGACGTTGAAAAGCGGATGGGTGATCAGGAACGCCATCTTTTCCGGTGCTAGGTTACGCAGCATGTTGCGGAGCATCAGTAAGGGGTGTTGCGTCAGTGTTTGCCGCCATTTCTCTTTCGCCAGACGGTTCAATTCCCGGTCGTTCAGATTGTCGCGCGTGCGCAGGGTATCAAGCACGGCGAAGACGGCGTGCAATTGGTGCATACCGGCAAACCTGTCGCCGGTGGTCTCACGGACCGCGGTATCGATGGCATCGTCGCCTGTGAACGGATCGCCGTAGCCCCGGATATATCCGTAGACCGGTGCTTGGAGCCAGTTGATATGACCCGTACCACCGATAAAGGCGTCATCCAGTCGATAATGGTTCCAAGCCATATAGCTGCCGGACAGAACGGAAATCGCGGCGATAAATACGATGGCGCGTCCAAAGCCGAGACGTAATGCGTTCTCGCTGGATATGGCCTGTCGGCGAAGGGCGGCAACCAAAACCAGGCCAAGAGGAATCACGGACAGATACAGCCCAGGTTCACGCATCCAGATGCTCAGCCCGTAAACGGCACCGAGACCGAGCATGCGCCAGAGTCCAAGGCGCCACAGGCCGCACCCCCAGCCGATGATCGAGAACACCACCACAATGAAGATAGACGAATTCAGGCTGTCGGTGAGGATTGCCTGATCATAGAGCAGCGATCCTGACAGGGTGTAGAGTACCAGCACAAGCCGTCCCGCCCATGCGCGGTTCGTAGCACATTCCGTGACACGAAGCACCGGAACGAGCACCGCTAAACTCGCAAACCCTTGCAGGATCGCCAGCGCACTGGCCCATGCCGACCCGAAGACCGCCATCACAGGTACGATGACCAGCGGGTAGCCGATGGTCCGGAACACCATGTTTGGGTCCACTGCGTTGCCGCGCTCAGTCAGCCAGCTTCCGCTTGCAAGCATCCGTTCGGCGATATAGGTGTAGCCGCTGCTGTCTGGAAATACGATTGGTCCCAGCCAGAGAACCAATACCACCTTCAGCAGCGCGGCAGCACCGAGCATCGGCCAAAGCAACGGGTCTCTGAAAAAAACGGATGGCGCCGTCATTGTCGGAATCTCGGTAGGTTGCCGGCAGGTCAATCAGTGTACAGCCGCCCATGTTGACTTCCTATCTGGATGCCGGCCTTTTGGGAAGAGCTGTGCACTTTTTGATGTGCCACCTTGCTATATGCGGGTTCCAATTCAGGGCACAATAAACTAGGCTTTCCTTTGTAATGGCGCATGTTTTGAGAGCACAAGTTAGCCGCTATTCCCTTGTCGGCATACTCAATACGCTGGCCACTTTACTGGTGATCTATGGCCTCAAGGCGGGCTTCAGCGCTGGCGACTACTCGGCGAACGCGACGGGTTACGGCGTCGGCCTAATCTTGAGCTTCTACCTGAATCGCGTCTATACGTTCGGCCATGACGGCGCGCTGTCCGGTGCGGCGGTACGGTTCCTCGTCGCCTTCGCGATATGCTACGCGATTAATCTCGCCATTGTTGCTGTGCTGGTCGAAAGAGTCGGCATGAACGGCTATCTGGCACAACCCTGCGGAATGGTCTTCTTCACGATTAGCTTCTTTATCCTGTTGAGAATGCATGTTTTTCGACGCAGCGCCCCGTTGGAGCTACCGCCGCAGTGACAAGTTTGCACTAGCCCCAGCGCGGCGAGATGCGTTAGAAGGTTGGATAGAAAAATTAGGTCGGATCAGCTGCCTGCCTTGTATTTTACGACCCTATTCTCTGGACCGACGTCATGATTGAACCAAGCCGCGAAGCTATTCTGGATGCGTGCCGCGCTTACTACGAAAGCCGCAAGAAGCCAGAGTTCGAACCGGGCAGAAGCTACATCCCGTCTTCTGGCAAGGTGATGGACGCCGACGATCTGGTGAACCTAGTTGATGCGTCACTGGACATGTGGCTGACCGCCGGGCGGTTCACCGAAGCTTTTGAGCGGCGTCTGGCGCGGAAGTTCGGATTGCGGTTCGCGAGCCTGACGGTTTCGGGGTCAGCGGCGAATCTTCTGGCGTTTTCGGCCTTCACTTCGCATCAGCTGGGCGAACGACGGATCGCCGAAGGCAGCGAGGTCCTGTCCGTCGCCGCTGGGTTCCCAACGACCATCGCGCCGATCGTTCAAAATCGCTGCGTGCCGGTTTTCGTTGATGTCGATCTTGCCACAGGGAACGTACTGGCGGATCGGCTGGAAGATGCCGTCACCGACAAGACCGCTGCTATCATGATCGCACATACGCTTGGCAATCCCTTTGACCTGAAGACGGTCATGGAGGTGGCCGAGCGCCATAACCTTTATGTCATCGAGGATTGCTGCGATGCATTCGGCGCACGCTATGACGGCAAACCGGTCGGCACCTTCGGCGATGCTGCGACGCTCAGCTTCTATCCTGCACATCACATCACTATGGGCGAAGGTGGCGCGGTCCTGACCAGGAAGAAGTCCAACAATTTGCTGATCAACTCGTTCCGGGACTGGGGCCGGGATTGCTGGTGCTTGCCAGGAAAGGACAATACCTGCGGCAAACGCTATGACTGGCAGCTTGGCGACCTACCCTACGGCTACGATCACAAATTCGTCTATTCGCACCTTGCCTATAATCTGAAGGCAACTGACATGCAGGCGGCTGTCGGGCTGAGCCAGCTGGACAAGGTTGATGGCTTCATTGCCGCGCGCAACGACAATGTTGCCAAGTATACAAAGGCGTTCCGTGAAGCGGGCCTCGACGAGCATTTCATTCTTCCCGAAGCGACGCCGAATTCTGAACCGTCCTGGTTCGGTTTTTTCCTGACCATTCGTGACGACAGTCCGCTCGACCGCCGCGATCTCCTGTCGCATTTGGAGGAAATGCGGATCGGTTCGCGGCTGCTATTCAGCGGCAACATCATCTATCAGCCAGCCTTCGAGGGGGTCGAGTATAGGGTGGTCGGTGACCTTACCAATACAGACAAGATCATGAACGACAGCTTCTGGCTCGGTTGCTGGCCGGGGATCGGCAGCGACCAAATCTCCTATGTCACAGAAAAAATCGTTGCCTATCTGCGCAAAAACCATTGAGGCTCATATGAGCTTCGGCACGGTGTAGGCAGGACATGCGCGCGCTGATCACCGGGGCCACAGGCTATATCGGAACCGCGCTTGCGCGCGATCTCTGTGTGGGAGAATGGGAGGTGCATGCGCTGCTGCGTACCTCTTCTGACCCGGCACACCTGAACGCGTCGGTCCGTAGCATAGAGTGCCATCGTCTCGCCGAGTCCGAAGATGGAGCCGCCGTAGCCCTGGTCGAGGCTGTGCGGCCCGACTGCATCTTCCACCTCGCCTCGCGCATTCAGGGCAGCCACGCAGCGACTGACATCCGGCCCATGCTCGCATCCAACATCGACCTGGGCGTGGAACTTCTGGAAGGCCTTGCACGGATCAACGGGGAACGACAAGGTACTCCTTCTGTACTGGTGACAGCCGGAACATACTGGGCCCAAGGCGCGCGTGGCGAGGATGCCCCAAACAGCCTTTATGCTGCGAGCAAGCGGGCGTTCGAGGCCTTCCTGCCCTTTTATGCGCGGCATTGCAACGTACCGTGCTGCAGCCTTCTGCTCTATGACGTCTATGGGCCGAACGACCCGCGCGGTAAGCTGATCCCGGCATTGATCGACAGCGCCCTTGCGCCCGAGGGTGTCACGCTCGCCTTGTCTCCTGGCGACCAGCTCCTCGACCTGGTCTATCTGGACGATGTTGTGCGGGGCTTCGTCGTCGCGGCGGAAGGTCTGCGCAGTGGCAGCATCGACGCGGGCCGGTATCGACTGGATACTGGTGAGCGGGTGTCCATAAAGACCCTCGTATCGGCGATAGGGACGATTGCTGGCCGCTCGCCAGCGGTGGAATTCGGCGCCAAACCCTACCCGCCGAATCAGATCATGATGCCTTTGGAGACCGGACCGCGCTTGCCTGGCTGGGTGCCAGCCGTATCACTGGAGCAAGGTTTGCAAATTCTGGTGTCGGCCGATCCGGATGCTTCATCATGAGTGAGTCACTCGATGCGCGACCGCTGATATCGTTGGTCGTTCCGGTCCTCAACGAGGAAGACAATCTTGGCCCTCTTGTTGAACGCGTGGCCGCTGTGATGGCGCAAGTGGCCGACCGCTACGACTACGAACTGGTGTTCACCGACAATCATTCCGATGATACGACGTGGCAGAAGCTCACGAGCCTAGCCATGGAAAATTCGAACGTTCGCGCTTATCGATTTTCAAGGAATTTTGGCTACCAGAAGTCGATCCGCACTGGCTATCTGAAGGCACGCGGTGCTGCGGCTATCCAGCTGGATGCTGACCTGCAGGATCCGCCCGAGCTGATTCCGGAATTCTTGGGCTACTGGGAGGCGGGGTCGAAGGTAGTCTACGGCATCCGCCGTAGCCGACGGGAGGGCATGGTCGTCACGGCGATCCGCCGTGTGTTCTATTGGCTCATCGACGCGCTCTCGGATGATCCGTTGCCGCGCGACGCTGGCGATTTCCGACTTATCGACCGCCAGGTCATCGAGGTGCTACGGGCTGACGGGGACGTTCACCCCTATATTCGCGGCCGCATCGCGGCGATGGGTTTTACCCAGACTGGCATCCCCTACGACCGCTCAGCGCGGCAGGCGGGTGAGACGAAATTCTCGTACTGGAGTATGGTTCATCTGGCGATCGATGGCATCACCAGCCATTCTGCCAAACCCCTCCGCCTCGCCACTTATCTTGGCATCGGAACCATGGCGGCATCGTTCGTCGCTGTCCTGATCTACCTATCGGGCCAGCTGTTCTTCGATACGGACTGGCCAGCGGGCTTCGCGACGTTGGTCGTAATGGTGCTGTTTTTCAGCGGCCTCAACAGCTTCTTGCTCGGCTTGATGGGCGAGTATGTGGCACGCATATTTGAACAGCTAAAACAGAGCCCAGACACGCTTATCGAAGCTAGCCTGAACGACCCTGGTGCCGGTCGCTAGTTGCCCCTGAGCATCGTGCCTCCTGCTTTTCAGCCGTGCCTTTGCTGAGCTCTGACGTCGGATATTTGAGACAGATATGATGCTGTCTAAGTCCACTTCGACGTTGTTGCCATCATATACTTCAGTAAGGAAACTTACATGAACCTAAACTCGGTGATGGGGCTGACGCCGGCAACAATTAACTCGATGCACAGTTCACGAACAGGTTTCCTTGGTTGGATGGTGCTCGGGATCGCCGCGGTGTTGCATTGGGGTATGCTTCGCTTGAGGGTTGGCAACAACGAATAGAGTGCGAGCTTGCCAGATGAGTGGCCGCCGGGCGTCGCCTTTTCGGTCATTTTGACGTGTGTTGTTCGGATGATACGATTGCGCAACAATTTGATTGAGCGCGCCACAGGCAATGTTATGTGTACATAGAAGAATAGGCAGAATGCCTTGTTCAAAGTTTGAACACCATGACCAGCAAGCTGTTCATCGGACGAACAAATAGCTTGACGGGCATGTTCATTTGGATAATGTTCAATTCATTAGCTACGTTTTTAATCTGCAAAGAACGAAAAGTCCGAGGGAAACCGATTCACCCGGACTGCGGTAGCTATTTAAATAAAATAGATATGATTGTACGAATCCCTCTCAGTGTGCCTGATCTCCGGGGTCGCGAAGCCGAGTTGCTGCTCGGTTGTGTGCGCGACAATTGGGTGTCGTCGGCTGGGCCGGAAGTCAGAGCGTTCGAAACCGCTATGGCGCGCCTCACCGGCCGTGCTCATGCTGTAGCGACCGTCAATGGCACCGCGGCGCTGCACCTCGCGCTTCTCGCCGCCGGCGTGCGTGCCGGTGATAGGGTGATCGTCCCCGACTGGACCTTCGCTGCTTCGGCGAATGCAATCACACATGCCGGGGCTACAGCCTCGTTCGTTGATGTTGGAGAGGCGGACTGGGCGCTCGACCCGGCTCTCGTTGTCGAAACGCTTGCCGGCGATCCGACGATACGCGCCGTGATCGCCGTCGATCCGCTTGGTCACACCGCTGATCTCGATGCGCTGGAGGCTGCCTGCGCGTCTTATGGCGTGCCGCTGATCGAGGATGCGGCCGGCGCGATCGGAGCCCGTTACCGCGGCCGCCCGAGCGGTACCGGCGGCGCGGTTGCGATCTTCTCATTCAACGGGAACAAGACGGTCACAGCAGGCGGCGGCGGCATGCTAGTCACCGACGACGCGGCAATGGCCCAGCGGGTGCGTCATTTGTCGACTCAGGCGCGGCTCGGCAGTGAATATGTCCATGACATGATCGGATTCAACTATCGCATGACCAACATCAACGCCGCGCTGGGTCTCGCCCAGATCGAGAGGCTCGATGAAATGGTCGCAGCCCGTAGCACCATCGCCGCGCGCTATGACAGCGCTTTTGCTGATCTTGAGACGATAACACCCATGCCGCGGCCCGGATATTGCGACAGCGTATGCTGGCTCTATTCTGTGCGGCTCCCAGACGAGGAAACGGCGCGCGCGCTCGTCGCGTCCTGCGATGCGGCGCACATCGAGGCGCGTCTCTTCTGGCGCTCGCTGTCGGCACAGGCACCCTGGCAGGACGCGTCGCGGCGTCTGCGTGGGGTTTCGGCGGGACTGTCGGGCACGGTCGTCTCACTGCCGAGTTCATCCTCGCTCAGCGAACCGGACCAGCAGCGCGTCATCGATGCCATCACGACCTGGCATGAGAGTAACGTCGGGGCCGAGGCATGAAGCTGCTCCTCGTCGGGACCGGGGGACATGCTCGCCCGGTGGCCGAGGCCGCCGCGGATAACGGTCACGAGGTGATCGCCTGCGCCACCAGGGACCGGCCGGACTGGCTTGATGTGCCGATGTTCGGCGACGACGACCAGCTGCCCGCTTCTTTGATGGGTTTCGTGATGGGCCTTGGCGGAGTTGATCCCGAAGGATTGCGACGGCGGCTCGAACTGTTCCGGCGCTACACGGCGCACGCTCTGGTTCCGGTTCCGCTCATCCATAGCCGCGCCTTTACTGCTGCGGATGCAGTCGTCGCCGAGGGGGGCATCGTGCTGGCCGGCGCCGTAGTAAATGCCGGCGCCCGAATTTCCGAAGCGGCGATCGTTAATACCGGCGCTATTATTGAACATGACGCAGAGGTCGAAGCCGGCGCCCATGTTGCACCGGGTGCCATACTTCTTGGTGCAGCCCGTGTCGGCAGCTGCGCCATGGTTGGCGCCGGCGCTGTCGTGCTGCCCGGCACCACCGTGCCGGCGGACACGCTGGTGCCGTCATTGACCCGCTATCCGCAATGAAGCTAACGCTATGACCGCGCCGATCGTTATCGCCGAAGCAGGCGTCAACCATAATGGCGACCTCGCACGCGCACTGGAGATGGTCACTGCGGCCGCTGAAGCCGGTGCCGACTATGTCAAGTTCCAGGCCTTCTCGGCCGGCGCGCTGGTCACCCACGACGCCCGCACCGCAGCCTACCAGCAAAACAATACCGGCGAATCCAGTCAAGCCGCGCTACTGCGTAATCTTGAATTGTCGTCTGATGAATTTGCGACACTCGCTGCGGCGTGCCGCACGGCGAAGATCGGCTTCATGGCTTCGGTGTTCGATCTGGCGCAGCTCGATGCGCTCATCGCGCTAGGTATGGACAGGCTCAAGGTAGCTTCGGGCGAGTTGACCAATACGCCGGCGCTGATCCGCTTTGCCGATTCAGGCCTGCCTGTTATCCTGTCGACCGGCATGGCCACCCTCGCCGAGGTCGGCGAAGCCGTCGCAGTGCTGCGGCAGAACGGTTGCAGCGACATCACGATCCTGCATTGCACGTCGCTCTATCCCGCGCCGCCGGAAAGTCTCAATCTCAGGGCCATCGCTACGATGAACCAGCATTTCGCCTTGCCGGTCGGCTATTCGGATCACAGTCTCGGCGACCATGTGGCGATCGCCGCCGTGGCGCTCGGTGCGTCGATGATCGAAAAGCACTTCACGCTCGATCGATCGCTGCCGGGCCCCGATCACCGCGCCTCGCTCGAACCCGACGAACTAACCGCCATGGTGGGGCGCTTGCGCGACGTCGCGGCAGCGACTGGTGATGGGATAAAGCGCCCGGCGCCTGGCGAAGCTGAGACCGCCCTCCTGGTGCGCCGGTCGTGGCACACACGCCATGCACTGCCGGCGGGAAGCCTGATCGGCGAAGAGGATATCGTATTGAAAAGCCCCGCCGACGGCCTGCCACCCTCACGCTCGCCGGTCGGTTGCCGGCTGAATCGGACACTTGAAGGCGACTCTCCGCTGTCCGACGACGACCTCGCCCCACCATCAGCAATCACTCAATGACGCGCGTTTTATCTGTTTCTTCCGGCCGTGCCGATATGGGCATCCTAGCGCCGATCTGGAAGGCGCTCGCCGAGCGCCCGGGGGCCGAGCTATCTGTCCTGCTGACTGGTATGCATCTCGCACAGGGAGCGGCGGCGGCCGAAGGCATCCCTGCGGTCGCCACGGTGCATGTCGCCGGCGCTGATATCGGCGGCGGAAAAGCTGTGGACGCCACCGAAGCGATGGCGTCGATCAGCAGTGCGACCGGCAGAGTAATCGAGCAAATGGCGCCCGATGTCATGCTCGTCGTTGGCGACCGTCTGGACATGCTGCCTGCTGCGCTGGCCAGCCTGCCGTTCAATCTGCCGCTGGTCCATGTGCATGGTGGCGAAATCACCAACGGCGCCGTCGATGACCGTATCCGCCATGCACTGAGCAAGTTGTCTCATCTGCACTGCGTATCGTCGGAACATGCGCGAGCAATTCTGCGCGCGATGGGCGAAGAAGACTGGCGCATCAAAGTTACCGGCTCGCCGACCCTGGATACGCTGGTCGCAGCGCCCATACTCGATGCGCCCGCCTTGGCCCACGCGGTGGGCTTGCCATGTGCCAGCGCTTTCGATGAAGGTTTCAGGCTCGTCACGGTGCATCCTGAGACCAATTCCGCCGATCCGTTCGCGCCGATGCGCAGTGTACTCGAAGCCCTCCGGGAGCAACCAGGCCGCGTTCTGTTCACCGCACCGAATAGTGATCCCGGCGGCGCACAATTACGCTACGAGATCGAAGAATTTTGCACTACCGAGCCGAAGGCCTTCTTCGTCGATACGCTCGGGCAGGACAATTATGCCTCCGCTCTGCGCCACGCCACTCTGATGCTTGGCAATTCGTCATCGGGGATCATTGAGGCCGGACTGTTCGGCCTGCCGGTAATTAATGTTGGCGGACGACAGGCTGGACGCCTGCGTGGCGACAACGTCATCGATGTTGCAAACGATGCGGATTCAATTGGGGCCGCGCTCGAGCGTATCGAAAGGAAACCGATCCGCTACACAGGTGGCTCGCCTTATGGCGACAGTGCATCGGGCCCGCGCATCGCGGATATACTCCTCAATCTGCCCGACCGACAGTCGCTGCTCGACAAGGTGTTTCCGGAATGATTTCGGGTACTACTTTCGCGATCAGTTTGCTCCAGTCAATACACCCAGAAGCTAGCTGCCCGTGAGTGATACCGAGCTTTCGCAATTTCTGCTAGCCTTAGCGCTGCTGCTGTGCGCGGCGCTGGCTGGGGGGCATCTTTTCGCCCGGTTCGGCATGCCACGCGTTGTTGGAGAGATTTGCGGCGGACTCGTCCTTGGGCCGTCGGTTCTAGGATTGATCGCGCCCAGCCTGCAATTATGGGTGTTTCAGGGTTTCACAGAACAGGCGGTTGTGCTATCTGCCTTCTACTGGCTCGGCATGGTTATGTTGATGTTCACAGCCGGTTTCAGCATCACGCTCAAGTTGGGTGCGCGTGATCGTATTCTCGTGCTCGCTCTTGTCGTCGGCGGCCTCGGGCCGCCCTTCGTGGCCGGCTGGCTTGCTGCGCCATGGCTCAGCAATTCCGTTGCGGCGGATCCGCTGGCCTTTACGCTGGTCGTGGCCATCGCCACCTCGGTGACATCGATTCCGGTGATCTCGCGAATTTTCATCGACCTCGATATGATGAAGAGCAATTTTGCACAGCTGACGCTAGTTGCGGCGGCAGTACAGGATCTCGTGCTCTGGGTAATGCTCGCCGTGGCAACGGCGGTGCAGCAGGAAACCCAAGTCGCGATTGCCGATATCGGCGGTGTCGTTGCGGCGACGCTGGCCTTCGCCGTAGCATCGGTCCTGTTCCTGCCCGCACTTTTGCGCCTGGTCGGGCGGGCGACAATCAGCGATGCTAGCGAGCCGATGCTGACGAGCTATATGCTGCTGTTCTGTCTTGGGCTGGTTGCTGTCGCCAGCTTGTTCGCAATCAATCTTGTGTTTGGTGCTTTGCTCGCCGGACTGGTCATCGGCCGTTTCCAGAGTGCGCAGCTTGCGGCGACTCGGCGCCGAATTTCCGACATGGCGATCTGGTTCTTCGTGCCAATCTATTTCGCATTGGTCGGGCTGAAGCTTGACCTGCCGGGTGATTTTTCGCTGATGCCGGTGGTTGGCTTTATCTTGCTGTCATCGCTGGTCAAAATCGCCAGCGTGGCTCTGGCGGCCCGGCTGGTGCGCACATCGACGTCGCGCGCGCTGGATTTCGGCATCACCATGAATGCGCGCGGCGGCCCGGGCATCGTCCTGGCGAGCGTCGCGCATGCCACCGGCATTATCGACGACTCCTTGTTCGTCGCCTTCGTGCTGGCCTCTGTTTTCACGTCGCTGGTGACGGGAAGCTGGCTGCGCTGGCGCCTGTCGCGTGACACCGCTTTCGCTGTTTGATCGGAGCTGACGGGAACGTTCGGAATGGTTATCTGGCTTACAGGGCTTTCGGGCGCCGGCAAAACGACGATCGCGGAAGCGATGATCGATGTGCTCAAGCCGAATATGCCACAGCTCGTGCTCGTCGATGGCGACGTCATCCGTGAACTGTTCGGCGCCAGTCTTGGTTATGAAGAGCCGGCCCGCCGTGAACAGATCGGTCGTCTCCAGCGACTTTCCGGCTGGCTCGCGCGCCAGGGGCAGACCGTCATCGTTGCGGCGCTCTATGCGCACTCGGATTTGCTGGCATGGAATCGCGAGAATCTGCCGGGATATTTCGAGGTCTATGTGAATGCCCCGATGGATTTGCTGCGGGAGCGGGATTCGAAGGGACTTTATGCGGGCGCCGATAGCGGCCAGATCCCGAATGTCGTCGGCGTCGATATACCCTGGCATGCGCCGCAACAGTCCGACATGGTGATTGATGCCGGGCGCATCGAGCCGCCGTCGGATGTCGCGATGCGAATCGTTCGCCAGATACCTCACCTGGCCGTCGCGCTCGACCCGGAGTCCGCCCGATGACCGGCCGCCCCCAGCTGGAACTGGACCGCAACCAGTATCTCGAACTGGAGAAAATCGGTCTTGGTGCCTTTGCGCCGCTCGACGGCTTCATGGATGAAGCCACCTTCAGCAGTGTCGTCGAAACGATGCGGCTGCCGTCTGGTGCGGTGTTCCCGCTCCCGGTCGTGCTCGATGTCAGTGAGGCGGATTCCGAGCGCCTGCAGGCCTGTACGATTGCCGACCTGACCTATGACGGTGAGGTCGTCGGTGAACTCGAGCCGCGTGATTTCTATGCCTGTGACCGGCCGGCGGCGGCGCGTCAGGTCTACGGTACCGACGACGACAGCCATCCCGGCGTGGCCTTCTTCTACGGCCAGAAGCCCGTCTTCGTTGGCGGCGCCGTGCGCCTTCTCAAGCGCGCCCGATTCGATATATCGGCAGATGAACTGACCCCGGACGAGACGCGGGCGATCTTCGCCGAGCGCGGCTGGCAGCGGGTCGTCGGCTTCCAGACCCGCAACGTGCCGCATCGGGCGCATGAATATCTGCAGCGCGTCGCCCTGGAGCATGCCGACGGCCTTTTCGTACAGCCGCTGGTCGGACACAAGCGCGGCGGCGATTACACGCCGCAGGTCGTCATGGAGGGTTATCGCGCCCTCGTGGGGCAGTTCCTGCCGCGCGACAAGGTGCTGCTCGGCATCCTGTCCACCGTGATGCGCTATGCCGGACCACGCGAGGCCGTCTTCCATGCGCTGATACGGCGCAACTATGGCTGTACGCATTTCATCGTCGGGCGCGATCATGCCGGGGTCGGCGACTGGTATGGCCGGTACGAAGCGCATGAACTGACGCGCCGCTTCGATGGCGATCTCGGGATCGAAATCATGCGGCTGCATGGACCTTATTACTGCGCGGTATGCGATGGCATCGTTACCGAACAAACCTGCCCGCACCAGGGCAGCGATGTGGCGCATGAAATTAGCGGCACCGATATGCGCCGTGTGCTGGTCGATGGCCAACAGCCCGACAGCCGTCTGATGCGGCCCGAGATCGTTGCGGCGATCGACGGCCTACCTCTATTTGTTGAGAACTGACGTCATGAACCGAACCCGTATCGTATGTACGATCGGCCCGCGCAGCCTGCCGGAGCCGGCGCTGCGCGCATTGCGAGATGCCGGCATGAATGTGGCGCGGCTGA
>JAQCFD010000050.1 GCA_027618305.1 Pseudomonadota bacterium | reverse complement strand
TCGGCGCGTTGGCCGTTGCGGGCCTGTTGGCCGGTGGCGCGGCGCAGGCCGCGCCCGAGTTTGTCGTTGAGGAATCCGCAGTCATCTGTTTCGACGTGATCGGCGCGGCCCCGGAATTGCGCGAGATGTCACGGCGTACCGCGAAGACCGATCCCGGCCGGATGAGTGCGTTCGTGGTCTGGATCGGGGACAATGTCGTGGCCGACATCAAGGCGGCGTTCGACGATGTCTCGCCCAGCCCCCATGACGGCTTCGATCATTCGCGCGCGGGCAAGATCGCGTTCGCCTCGACCGCCCCTGAGGCCGACATCCGGTCCGGGGCGACCACCCAGATTTTGCCGCGCGACGGGTATCTGATGTTCACCATGGCCGACGGGGTGGTGGATCACATTCGCGGCCAGCGCCCCCGCTGCGGCGCGCGGCAGAATTTTGACATGGCGCCGTTTGTCACCATGCACCGGAATATCCGCAGCACGCTGCGCGGGATGCTGGACCAGGAGCAGCGCTAGGCAACCGCCTAGATACAGCGCCCGCCGTCGACCTCCAGGCACACACCGGTGATCAGGGCGGCCTCGTCGGAGGCCAGGAACAGCACCGCGTTCGCCACATCTTCGGGTGTTGAAAGACGACCCAGCGGCACCGTCTGACGGAAGGCCTCGCGGTTCTCGGGCGTGTCCTCGCCCAGGAATGTCGCCAGCAGCGGGGTGTCGCCGGCCACGGGGTTCACCGCGTTGACCCGGATCGCGTCATCGGCCAGTTCGACCGCCATTGATTTGGTGAGCGTGGTGACCGCGCCTTTCGTGGCGTTGTACCAGGTGAGGCCGGGGCGCGGCCGCACCGCGCCGGTCGAGGCGATGTTGATGATCGCACCCGCACCGCCTGCGCGCATCACGGGGATCGCGGCGTTGGCCGTGTGGAACAGGCCCTTCACATTGACCGCGAGGATGCGGTCGAGCTCGACTTCGGAGACGTCGAGCATCGGCTTGCGCTTGTGGGACACCCCGGCATTGTTGACCAGGATATCCAGCCCGCCGAAGGTCTCGACCGCATGGTCGACCATGGCCTGCACCGCGCGCCCATCTGTCACGTCCGCGTCGATAAAAACGGCGCGGCCGCCGGCGTTGGCAATCTCGGACACCACCCGGTTCCCGCCGTCGGTGTTCACATCGTTGACGATCACCGCGGCCCCTTCGCGTGCCAGCGTGTTGGCGATTCCCGCGCCAAATCCGGAGCCCGCGCCCGTGACGATCGCTGTTTTCCCTTCGAGGCGCATGCGCTCTCTCTCCCGTCTCTGTTCGGTTATCTGTTGTTCGCACTTTACGGGGGTGGTCTGGTGCGGACATCATCGAAAATGCTACCAGCGACGCTGGTGCGCGCAGCAAGGCCGGAACAGATGAGCGAAAAGCCAAAGATTCTGGTGACCCGACGTCACATCGCCGCGACCGAAGACCGGCTCGCGGCGGACTACGACGCGGCGCCCAACACCGACGACCACATCATGACGGCGGACGAGCTGGTGGCCGGCGCTGACGGCATGGACGCGCTGCTGATCTGCGTGACCGAGGCGATGGATGCGGCGACCATCGATCGCCTGCCCGACAGCGTGCGGGCGATCCTGACCCTGTCCGTTGGCCTCGACCATATCGATACGGACGCGGCCAAGGCGCGGGGAATCGCGGTGCTCTATACGCCCAACGTGGTGACCAACCCGACCGCCGAGATCGGCATGTTACTGCTGCTCGGCGCGGCGCGGCGCGCGGCCGAGGGCGCTGCGATGATGCGCGCGGGCGAATGGACCAGCTGGTCGCCCCGCCAGATGATCGGCAAGGAAATCACCGGGTCGGCGCTGGGGGTCTTCGGCATGGGCCGGATCGGCCAGACTGTCGCGGACCGTGCCCGGGCCTTCGACATGACGATCCGCTATCACAACCGCACCCGTCTCTCCTTCGACCAGGAAAAGAGCGCGAGCTATTACACCAGCATCGAAGCGCTGCTCCCGGCGAGCCCCTTCCTGATGATCTGCGCGCCGTCGACCCCCGAAACCAAAGGCATCCTCAATGCTGAACGGATCGCGCTCCTGCCCGATGAGGCGGTTGTGGTGAACATCGCCCGCGGTGAGCTGGTCGACGACGACGCCCTCGTCGATGCGCTGCGCTCAGGCAAGGTCGCGGCGGCGGGGCTCGATGTCTTCAACGGAGAGCCGAATAATATCCATCCGGCTTATCTGGAGCTGCCGAACGTGTTCATGACGCCCCATATCGGCAGCGGCGCGGAGCGGTCGCGCGCGGCAATGGGCGACATGCTGCTCGACGGGCTCGACCTCTTCCTCGCGGGCGAACTGGTCCCCAACCGGGTTGTCTGACGCCTTCACTAGACTGCCCGGGACGGTTCGCGGCGCGATCTGGATGCTGGGGGCATCGCTGTTCTTCGGCACCCATGGTGTGTGGGTGCGGTTTGCCGTGGGGGAGGGCGCCGACCCGCTGATCATTTCCTTCTGGCGCTCGCTCGTGCTGTTGCTGTTGATCCTGCCCTGGATCATTGCCAACCGGCGCACGGCGTTGCGATCCACCCATCCGGTCGGGCAGTTGCTGCGCGTGGCTTTCTCCATGACCGGGCTGGTTCTGCTGATCATCGCCCAGGCGAATCTGCCCCTGGCCGAGGTCTCGGCGCTGACATTCGCCGCGCCCCTGTTCGGGATGATGGGGGCCGCACTGCTCCTCGGCGAGGTGGTGCGGGCCCGGCGCTGGATCGCGACCCTGATAGGTTTCGCCGGGGTCTGGATCGTGCTGCGCCCGGGCGTATCCGACGTCAATCCGCTGTTCGCCCTGCCGCTGATCTCGGCGCTGTTCATCGCCGGATCGAACCTGATGATTCGGTTTTTGGCCAAGGACGATGCCCCGATCACGACCGTCGCCTGGCTGGCGATCGGCTCGGTCCCGTTCACGTTGGTGCCGGCGCTGTTTGCCTGGGCCTGGCCGGCGCCGATGGCCCTGTTCTGGATGGCGATGCTGGGGGCGGCGGGTCTGGGCGCGCATATCTGCCTGGTGCGGGCCTTCACCGCCGCGGAGGCGTCGGCGGTGCTGTCCTATGATTATTCACGGCTGATCGTCACCTCGTCGCTCGGCTTCTTTGTCTTTTCCGAGGTGCCGACCATCTGGACCTGGGTCGGCGGGGCCGTGATCGTCGGTGCGGTGGTCTACATCGCCCGCCAGGAACGCCGCGCGGGCGGCGCGTGATGGCCGGGCGGGTCGCAGACCCGCCCCTACGTTCTGCGGCAGTGGTTTCCTTTGTAGGGGCGGGTTTTGAACCCGCCCGCACCTAGGCCGCGGCGAGGCGTATCCGCTTTCGCATGCGCTTGGTGATGACCGCCGCCGCACCGTCGAGGATCGCGTCGGCGTCGATCCGGTGGGTCCGGTAGAGATCCTGCAGGTTTCCCGATTGGCCGAAGCTCTCGACACCCAGCGCCGCCACGTCGTGGTTGGCCACGCCGCCGAGCCAGGCAAGCGTCGCCGGATGCCCGTCGAGCACCGTGACCAGGCCCGCGTCGGGTGCCAGCCGGCCGAGCAGGTGTTCGATATGGGAGGGTTCGACATCGGGGCCGTTGGTGTGGGCGCGGGTCGCGGCCTGCCAGTCGGCGTAGAGCCGGTCGGCCGAGGTTACGGCCAGCACGCCCGCGCCGGGAATGTCTTCCAGCAACGCGTCATGGGCGGCCAGCGCCTGCGGGGCGATCACGCCGGTGTAGACGATCGCGAGTTCCGCCCCGGGGGCGGGTTCCCGCAACCAGTAGGCCCCGGCCAGCACGTCGTCGGCGACCGCCCCGAAATCCCGCGCCGTCTGATCGATGGCCAGGGTCGACAGGCGCAGATAGACCGACCCGCCATCCTCATCCTGCATGTGCCCGAAGCCCCATTGCATGATGTGCGCCAGCTCGTCGGCATAGGCGGGCTCGAAGGATGTGAGGCCCGGTTGGGACAGGCCGATCAGCGGTGAGTTGATCGACTGATGCGCGCCGCCTTCGGGCGCCAGCGTGATTCCCGACGGGGTCGCGACCACCATGAAGCGGGCGTCCTGGTAGCAGGCGTAATTCAGGGAATCGAGGCCGCGCGCGATGAACGGGTCATACAGCGCGCCCACCGGCAGCAGCCGGGCACCGAACAGCTTGTCCGACAGGCCCAGCGCCGCGAGCAGCAGGAACAGATTATTCTCTGCGATGCCCAGCTCGATATGCTGGCCGCCGGGGCTCATGGCCCATTTGAAGGCGGACGGAACCTTCTCGTCGCGGAACACGTCGGCGGTGTCCTCATGGTGGAACAGCCCGCGCTGGTTGACCCAGCCCGCCATGTTGGTGGTGACGGTCACGTCCGGGGTGGTGGTGACGATCCGGCGCGCCATCTCGCTGTCGCCGCGGCCGAGATCGTTGAGGATCTGTCCGAATGCTTCCTGGGTGGACATGCGTTTGTCCTGGGGGGCAGGCAGGGCCGCGACCGGGATTTTGGGCGATGCTTCTTGTGCCGGCCTTTGCGCAAACGGCACGTCCGAGAGGAAGGCACGCAGGGCGTCTTCCGGAAGGTCCAGCCCTTCGGCGAAATCCCATTCATGGCCGTCACGGATGGCATGGCTCGCCTTGAAGGCTGCCATCTGTTTAGGGTTCATCAGGCCGGAGTGATTGTCTTTGTGGCCGGCCAGCGGCGTGTTGAACCCCTTGATCGTGTAGGCGACGAAGCATTGCGGGGTGTCGTCGTCACCGACATCTGCGAAGGCTTCCAGGGTCGCGGCCATGTCGTGGCCGCCGAGATTTGTCATCAGCCGTTGCAGGGCGTCGTCGTCATGGTCGTCGAGTAACGCCTTGATGCCCTTCACCCGTCCGATGTCGGTTTTCAGATGGGTGCGCCAGGCGTCGCCACCCTGAAAGGTCAGGGCCGCATAGAGCTGGTTCGGGCAGTCGTCGATCCATTGGCGCAGCGCGTCGCCACCGGGCCGTTGGAAGGCGGCGTCCTGCAACTTGCCGTATTTCAGCTCGACCACATTCCAGCCGACAGTGCCGAAGAAGTCCTTGATGCGCTGGAACAGGTAGTCGTGGACCACCCCGTCGAGACTCTGACGGTTGTAGTCGATCACCCACCACAGATTGCGCACGTCATGCTTCCAGCCTTCGAGCAGCGCTTCGAAGACGTTGCCCTCGTCGAGCTCGGCGTCGCCCATCAGCGCCACCAGCCGGCCGTTCGGCCGGCCCGTTGCCATCCCGTGATGCTGCACATAGTCGCGCACCATGGCGCCGAACAAGGTGGCGCCGACCCCGAGGCCGACCGAGCCGGTGGAGAAATCCACGTCGTCGGTGTCTTTGGTTCGCGACGGGTAGGATTGCGCGCCGCCGAGCGCGCGGAAGTTCATGAGCTTGTCCACATCCTGGCGGCCCAGCAAATACTGGATCGCATGGAAGACCGGTGATGCGTGGGGCTTCACCGCGACCCGGTCTTCGGCGCGCAGGCTGTGCAGATACAGCGCCGTGAGCAGCGTCGTGGCGGAGGCGCAGGAGGATTGATGGCCCCCCACTTTCAGCCCGTCATCGTTCTTGCGCAGATGGTTCGCGTTGTGGATCATCCAGGACGACAACCACAGGATCTTGCGCTCGAGCGCTTCGAGGGTGGGGATGTCGACATTCGAGAGGATCGTCTTGGGGTTGGCTTTGCGGCGAGTCATTTGTTTCCCCGGGGTCTGCTGTGATGCGCCTCATCGTAACATTCCGGTTTTTCCCGGGAGTTGCGAATATGGCTCAAAAATAGTGAACTCACGCAATAGAAGTATCTCAAGCCACATTCATGGGGCGGAATATGCCAATAAGTGATCTTGATGCGATTGATCGCAATATCCTCGATACGCTCCAGACGGATGCGCGAATGGCCAATGCCGATCTGGCGCGCAAGGTGAATCTGTCGCCCTCGCCCTGCCTGCGCCGGGTGCGCAATCTCGAAAACGAAGGTTATATCCGCCGCTACGCCGCCTTGCTCGACCCGGCCGCGATCGGCCTGCCGGTCAGCGTCTTCGTGCAGGTGTCCCTGGAACGCCAGGTCGATATCGCGCTGGAGGAGTTCGAGCGTCGGATCGTTGAGCGCCCGGAAGTCATGGAGTGCTACCTGATGACCGGGGACAGCGACTATCTCCTGCGGGTGGTGGCGCCGGACCTGGATTCGTTCCAGCATTTCCTGCTGGAGCATTTGACCAGGATCCCGGGCGTGGCCAGCATCAAGTCGAGCTTCGCCCTCAAGCAGGTCAGCTACCGCACGGCGCTGCCGCTGGGGCACATCGCGGAGGCGACAAAGCCGGCTGGATAAAAGCTAAAGCCCCGTCGCAAAGCGGCTCATGATCATGATGATGACGATCTGCATCGAGCCCTGGAACGCCACGACCCGGACATAGCGGCGCATCAGGCAGCCGATGCGCTGCCCGTCGGGCGCGGCCTTTCGCATCTCGAGATAGACCATGACGTTGGTCGGCAGCAGCACCAGCACGCCCTGGATCGACAGGATCGTGGTGATCGCCAGGGCGGCGATCAGCCACCACAGTTCGGGATAGGCCAGCCCGAGATAGCCCTGGTCGACGGCCATGAACCAGCCCGTGGTGGGGGCCACGACGGCCAGCGTCGGCAGGATGAAGAGCAGGCGGGGCATCAGCCGCATGGTGATGGCGCGGCGCACGGGAAAATCGAGCCGGCGCAGGATCGGGCCGATCACGAAGCCGAGGAGAAGGTCGGTCCCGGTCCACAACAGCCCGGCGAACACATGCACGAAGTTGAGAAACCAGAGATCGTTGATCCCGATGGCGACGACCATCACCGCGAGCGCCAACGCGACCCAGATGAGGTTCCGCCAATTGATGGCCGTCTGGGCGAGTTCCGCGCTTGAGAGTGGTGCAGGTTGGTCGGTCATGGCGTCAGGGTAATCGCCGCCATATGCGCCGGGCAAGCGATGACGAGGCACGCGGTGAAACGGCTTGGCGCGGGGTCGATCGAACCCTAGAGTCGCGTTCTTTCCGGGGAGGGTTCGATGAAGGATACGGTGGGCGCGTTTGTGCCGGATGGCATATTTCGGCTGGATGGTGCGTCCGATGGGCCGCTGGCGGGCACGACCTTCGCCGCCAAGGATATCATCGATGTTGCTGGACGGACCACCAGTTGCGGCAATCCCGACTGGCTGCGCACACACGGCCCCGCGGCGGCGACCGCGTCGGTCATCCAGCGATGTCTGGATGCAGGCGCGACGCTCGTCGGCAAGACGGTGACCGAAGAGTTCGCCACCGGCCTGACGGGTGAGAATATTCATCATGGCACCCCCCTGAACCTGAACGCGCCCGGCCATGTGTCGGGTGGCTCGTCATCCGGTTCCGCCGCCGCGGTGACCGCCGGCCTGGTGGATTTCGCGCTCGGTTCGGACACCGGCGGATCGGTGCGCTCACCGGCGAGCTTCTGTGGCATTTACGGAATCCGGCCGACCCACGGCCGGGTGGCGACGGACGGCGTCATGCCCTTGTCGCGCAGCCTCGATGTTATCGGCTGGTTCACGCGCGATGCCGAACTCTTTGCGGCGGTTGGCGCCGTGCTGCTGCGGGATTTTGCGGCCGCGCCGCCGGCGGGCAGATTTCTCGTCGCCGAGGACCTGATGGCCCTGCTCGACGAACGCAGCCGGGCCGCGCTCACAGGGGCCATCGACAAGGTGGCCGGGCTGCTGGGGAAGCCCGAACCTTTGCGGGTTGTGGACGATTCGCCGGTGGTGGGCCTCGATGCATGGGCCCTCACGGCGCGCACGATCTGGGGCCGCGAGGCGTGGGCCGAACATGGCGCATGGATGACGTCCGAACGCCCTAAGCTGGGGAGCGGTGTCGCGGCGCGCTTCGAGACCCGCGCACGCGTGACGGCTGAGGAGGCGGCAGAGGCCCTGGTCCGGCGCGATCGGATCTCGGCCTATCTCGATGATTTGCTCGCCGATGGCGCTGTTATCGCGCTTCCCGCGGCGCCGGGAACGGCCCCGCGGATCGGCGGCAGCGATGCGGAGATCGATCCGTTTCGGGCGACCAATGAGCCGATCGGCGCGCTGTCCGGCCTGGGGCAACTGCCCGAAATCGTGCTGCCGCTGACGGATGTCGATGGACTGCCGCTCGGGCTGGGTCTTGCCGCCGCGCGTGGCAACGACGAAATGCTGCTGGACCTGGCACAGGCGCTGCATGCGGCCGGGGTGGCGCGAACGATACCGATACCGGAGTGAATTGAGGATGAGCGATCTTTTCGGCACGTTCGTATCGGGCTTTTGCAGCCATATCGATGAAGTCTCGGTGTCGGGTGCGCCCGATGGCCCCCTCAAGGGTCTCCGCTTCGCGGTCAAGGACATCATCGATGTCGAAGGCGTGGTGACCGGTTGCGGCAATCCGGACTGGTTCCGTTCCCACGAGCCGGCACCCCGGCACGCCACCGTCGTCCAGAAACTGCTCGATGCGGGTGCTGATCTGGCTGGCAAGACCATCACTGAGGAGTTCGCCTTCGGGCTGATCGGCGAGAATTACCACTACGGCACCCCGGTCAACCCGCGTGGCGAAGGCCGCATTCCCGGCGGCTCGTCGTCGGGCTCCGCTTCGGTCGTGGCCTGCGCGCAGGTGGATTTCGCGTTGGGCACGGACACGGGCGGATCGGTGCGGGTGCCCGCGTCCTTCTGCGGCCTGTTCGGTATTCGGCCCAGCCATGGCCGGGTGTCCCTGCAGGGGATCATGCCCCTGGCGCCGAGCCTCGATACCTGCGGCTGGTTTACCCGTGAAGCCGCCCTGTTTCGATGGATCGCGCCGGTGCTGATGGACTGGTCCGACAAGCCGCTGCCCACGCGGGTACTGATCGCCGAGGATGCGTTCGCGCTGGTTGGCGACGATGTGCGCGCCGCCCTGGCACCGGCCATCGCGCGGGTCGAGGCGCTGTACGGTGCAGCCGTGCCCATCCACCCGAGCGAACGCGCCGGGCTGGCTGGCGGTTATCCTGAGTGGCAGCAGGCGATGCAGGTCACGCGCGGGTCGGAAGCTGCCGCGTCCCACCTGGCCTGGATGCGCGCGACGGATCCCGAGATGGGGCCGTATTTCCGTGAGCGGTTCGAGGCCGGCGGTGCCTATGGCCCCGCGGATATTGTCGATGCCATGTCCAAGCGCGCGATGATCGATGGCTATATGGCCGGCGCCCTTCGCGACGACGCGATCCTGCTGGTCCCGGCCGCCCCGGCGGCCGCGCCGCCGGCCCGGTCGGATGAAGCGGTTTACGATGACCTTCGGACCCGGAACGAGCTCTACAATTGCACCGCCCCGCTGGCGCGTTCGCCTCAGGTTTCTCTGCCCATGGCCGAAACGGCGGACGGGCCGATCGGGCTGGGGGTGATCGCCGGGCACGGGAATGACGAGATGCTGCTCGACCTGGCCGTCGAGGTTGCCGGGTAAACAGCGGATAACCGCCCGATCAACCATTGAGCGAATTAGTGATAGTGGCCTGGCGGCTGGCGGTGATAGCTTTCAACCTTAATCAAGGCTTAACGGGCGTCCCGATGGATCGACGTGGAATGGAACGGCGGGGGTTTCTTGCGGCACTCGGTGCCGGCGCTGTCGCCGGACTGGCGCCTATCCCGTCATGGGCCGCCGTCGGGGTCGAGGATGTGTCCAGGTCCGCGGGCGATTTTCCGTCGCTGTTCGGCACCCGCGAATATTTCATCGGCAGCACGGTCAAGAAGCTGCCGCGCGCCCGTGCGGCGATCAAGCCGCTCGAGCGCGAGATCGCGGCGAATTTCGCGCAGGCGGTGGCTCGGGCCGTGCCGGTATCGGCCGTGCGCGGCGGCACCACAGATTCGATTTTCCAGGCGGCCGGCGCCTTCAGCCCGCACGAGCGCATGCGCATGGTCAACGATTTCGCCAATCGGATGCCTTATATCGAGGACATCGACAATTACGGGTTGCGTGATTTCTGGGCCGATACGGCGACGTTTTTCAAGAATGGTGGCGATTGCGAGGATTTCGCGATGGCCAAGTTCAAGCTGCTCGAGAAGATCGGTTTCCACCCGGCGCGGATGCGGATCGTTCTGCTCCTCGATCAGAACCGCAATCGCCAGCACGCGGTGTTGACCGTCAACACCGGCGGCGAGGCCTGGATGCTCGATTCCCTGATCCGCGATGTGGTGCCCCATCAGAAGGCGGCGCATTATCGCCCCACGGTGTCGCTCAGCGGGCCGCGGCTTTATCTCCACATTGCTCCCAAAGCCTGACCCCGGAATATGAGCTCACAGGACACCCGGTTGGGTGCGCCGCCGGCGCGGACCAACTGGTTTGCCGTTTCCGTCGTCGTTCTGGCCTCGGTCACGGCGGCGTTCCAGATCGGCAAGGCGCCCGTCGCACTGCCGGTGATGCAGGCCGATCTCGGCCTCACCCTCGAAGAGGGTGTCTGGATCATCTCCATCTTCAATCTTCTGGGCGTGGCATTCGGCATGTTTGCCGGCGCAATGGGCGACCGGCTGGGGCATCGCAAGCTTCTCCTGTCCGGTTTTGTCGCGATGGCCTTGGCGAGTTTTGTGGGGGCAAACGCCGATGGTTTCGCGATGCTGCTGGTGAGCCGCGTCCTCGAGGGATTCGGGTTCGTGGTGGTCGTCGCGGTCGCGCCAGCGTTGTTTTTGCAGTTCGCCGAACCGCGCCACCATCGGCTGATCTTCGGCTTCTATGGCGGCTATTGGCCGGCCGGTGTCGCCGTGATGATCCTCGTGACGCCGGTCATCCTGGAAGCCGTGGGCTGGCGGGGCCTGTGGCGCGTGAACGGCGTGCTGGCCATCCTGGTGATGTTGCTCGTCGCCTATGCCACGCGGCACCGGGGCGCGATCGGCGCGCGGGCGACGCCGCCGCCATTTAGTCAGGCGTTGCGGACCTTCACCCAGGCCGGGCCCCTGGTGCTCGCCCTGACCTTCGCGGCCTATTCCTCGATCCATGTGACGGTTGTGGCGCTGCTGCCGACATTCTATGTCGAGGCCGAATCTCTCGGGCTGGGGCGCGTGGCCCCGTTCACGGCGTTCGTGACGGTGGTCAATGTGGCGGGCAACATCATCGGCGGCATCGCCATTCATCGCGGCGTGGCGCGCTGGAAGCTCGTGGTCGCGACTTTCGTGCTGCTCGGGCTCAGCGCGTTGTTTATGTATGACGCCAGCCTGACATTCGGCGTGCGTCTGTCCGCGGCGATCTTCCTGTCCTTCGTCGCGGGCATCATTCCGGCCTGTCTGTTTGCCACGACGGCGGTCGTCGCGCCGACGTCGGCGCTGGTGGGGGCGACGACGGGGTTGATGATGCAGGGCTCGCAACTCGGGCAGCTCGTCGGCCCCGTGGCCATGGCGAAAACCGTCACGCTGACGGGCAGCTGGGACTCGGCGCCTGTCACGCTGGTCGCGGCGGCGATCACCGGGTGCGTGTTGATGTTGTTGTTGCGCCGGATTGAGGTGCGTCGCGTCTCAAACGGCGGCTAGTCGGGCTTCGCGAACACCGAGACTTTCGACAGGAACGCATTCGTGTGGGAGCGGGCGGACAGACCGGCGTCGCCATAGAGCTGCCCCAGGTTGCTCGCCACATAATCCGCGAAATAGGGCTCATGATAGGCCAGCGGGAAAACCCCAAGCAGCGGATCGAAGCGGGGCGCGTCACCCCGCTGGATCGTATCCACGTGCAGGACCCGCCCGCCCGGCCGCAGGACCCGCGCCATCTCGGCGACGACGTTGGCCCGCGCCTTCGCGGGAAGCTCGTGGAACAGGAAGATGTTTGAAATCACGTCCACCGATGCGTCGGAGAGAGGGAGCTGTTCGGCGTTCCCGGTCATGACGCTCACCGCGCGACGGCCGTGCAGGCTCTGCCGGGCGCGATCGATATATGGCGCGGAGAGATCGACCCCGGTCATCCGCAGGAGCGGCTGTGCGTCGCTGGCGAAACGCAGGAATCGCCCGGTGCCGCACCCGATATCCACCAGCCGTGACGTGGCGGCCGACCGTCCGTTCATGAATTCGGCCAGGGGGACGAGCGCCTGGCGCCGCATGGCGTCCGCACCGCCGCTGAAGAGAATCTCGACCTGATAGTCATAGAGGTCGGCGGACTCCGCGCTCAGATATCCGTCGCTCTGGAAATGAAAGTTCTGCAGGAAGTAACGCGGATAGGGCGGGTCGCTGTCGCGAAGCTTGCGGAAGATTTCATCGCCCGCGCCGGCCTGGCGTCGCCGGTCAACCGCCTGGAGGTCGCGAAAGAAACGCCGGTTCACCCCGAGCACCCGGTCGGGCCGGGGCCACATATCCGGCGGCATAGCGTAGTGGCCAGCCTCGATATTCTTCATGTCCTGGCGGAAAAGCGCAAACAGCGCTGACAGGAGCTCCGCCGTCGAGGGGCCGCCTTTCGGCACCTGATCTTTTCTGACCGCCGGGGTGACGCGGCGCTGGGCACGGCGATACTGGCTGTAGAACCAGCCGAACCGTGCGGCCTGACTGGCGGTGTAAGCAACCCGGTCGATGGGGGATAAGTGGCTGCGCATGGTGGCAGAATAGCGTGCCTGACCGGCGCAGGGTAAGCGGGCCATCATGTCGCATCATGCTGTACCGCGAGTTTCGCGCTGGTATAACGGGGACGCCGCCCCACGCGCGGTCTTTCAAATCGGTCTCGCCCCTTCGATTCACACGGAAATTAAATAAACATGAGCGCGTTTCGCACCCTCGACGATCTAGATGCTACCGGAAAACGGATTTTGCTGCGGGCCGACCTGAATGTCCCCATGGCGAACGGGAAGGTTACCGACCGCACCCGGCTCGAGCGGCTGGCGCCGACGATTCTGGAATTGGCCGACAAGGGGGCGAAGGTTCTGGTGACGTCCCATTTCGGGCGACCCCGGGGTGAGCGGGTGCTGGAGATGTCGTTGGCGCCGGTGGCCAAGGAACTGGGTGCGGTGTTGGGGCGGCCGGTGGCGTTTGCGCCCGATTGCATTGGTGATGCCGCGATGGATGCGTCCGGTGCCATGGTCAACGGGGACATCCTGGTCCTCGAGAATGCCCGTTTTCATCTGGGCGAGGAGGCAAACGACAAGGGTTTCGCCGCTTCCCTGGCCGCGCTGGCGGATGCCTATGTGAACGACGCCTTTTCGGCTGCCCACCGGGCCCACGCGTCCACCGAAGGGGTCGCACATCTTCTGCCGGCCTATGCGGGGCGTCTGATGCAGGCGGAACTCGAGGCGCTGGATCGCGCACTCGGCAACCCGCAACGGCCGGTGATGGCCATCGTCGGGGGGGCCAAGATCGCCTCCAAGCTCGATCTCCTGGGGAATATGATCACGCGCGTCGATCAGCTCGCGATCGGCGGCGGGATGGCAAACACCTTCCTGAATGCCATGGGTATCGATGTCGGCGCGTCGCTGTGCGAACACGATATGGCCGAGACAGCGCGCAGCATTCTCGCCCGGGCCGACGAAATCGGCTGTGAGGTGGTGTTGCCGTCCGATGTGGTCATCGCGGGAGCGTTCAAGGCCGGCGCGCCGAGCCGGGTGGCGCCTGTCGATGCGGTGCCCGACGACCAGATGATTCTCGATATTGGTCCGGCAAGCGTGGCCGGCCTGGCAGCACGCCTCGCCGAGGTGCGCACGCTCGTCTGGAATGGCCCGCTCGGCGCGTTCGAGATCGAGCCCTTCGATCTGGCCACCGTGGAGGTGGCCCGCGCGGCGGCGCGCTTGACGACATCCGGCAGCCTGCTCTCGGTCGCCGGCGGCGGCGACACCGTCGCGGCCCTGAACCACGCCGGTGCGACCGATGATTTCAGCTATGTGTCGGCAGCCGGCGGCGCGTTCCTCGAATGGCTCGAAGGCAAGGTCCTGCCGGGTGTGGCCGCGCTCACGCGGCCCTAGGCGGCGTTATGGCCACCCGCCGGGTTCGCGATCCCCAGGTCTTTGCCGATGAGGCCGCCGACGCGTGCGCGCGTCTGCTCGGCCGGAAGGCCAACAACGTCGATTGGCCCGCCAGCCGGTCGCGCCGGTCCGTGCGCGTCTATCTCGATGACCTGACGGTGATTGCGACCCGCCGGAAACGGCGGGAACGATCGATGCTTGAGGCCAATGTCCTCAAGACCCTGCACGAGCATGGCGCCGCAGTGCCGGCGGTACTCGCCTATGACGGCGTCTGGCTGATCCAGGAGTATCTGGACGGGGAGCGCCTGCCCCATGTGCTGATGGACTGCGACCCGGCGCGCGCCCATGAACTCCTGTCATCTGCCGCGTCGGGACTGGCGCGGATTCACCAGATCGGTGCCGAGACGGAACTGCACGGCAAAGTGGTGCGGCTGGGAACGGCTGACCGCTGGTTGCAGGGGCTGATTGATACGCCGAACCGGATCGGCGAGGCCCTGGAAGCCCCGGCACCCGATCTGGACGTGGATGGCCTGGTGCAATTGTTGCGGGCCGGCGAGCCCTGTTTCCTGAAGTGGGACGCGCGGCCCGGCAACGCGGTCGTCCGCGACGATGGCTCGATCGGCTGGTTCGACTGGGAACATTGCGGGGCGCGCAACGCGCTCGATGATTTCGCCTGGCTGCTGGCGGATGAGTATGTGCCCGCTGTGCCGGGGTTGGCGGATATCGCGGTTGCCAATGCGCCGGCCGAGATGGCGCCCGATGCGGCGCGGGAATATTTCCTGACCTACGCCACCTTCCACACAGCGGTCCGGCTGGCGCTGGTGGTGCATTACAAAGACGGCGAGGAGTGGTGGGACGAGGCGATGTGCCTGGCCGAGGATAAGGTCCGGGTCACGGCGGGTGGTGCGCGGGGGCTGTGCGCGCGGGGCGCGAGGTTCGCGAGCGGCACCG
>JAQCFD010000049.1 GCA_027618305.1 Pseudomonadota bacterium | reverse complement strand
GTGCGCATGGTCGACGTCACATGGCGCGCGCGCCAATTCCCGGTCAATGACGCGTCCTTCTGTGCCTGGGGATCGAAGCCGGACCTCAGCGTTCTCGAGGGCCCCGACGCTGCCGAATAAAAATCGAGGCCCGCGCAGATGATCGAGATCGTCGACATCCGCTATTGCCGGCTCGGCACCGCCGATCTGGAATCGACTGTCGCCTTTGCCACGGACCTGATCGGGCTTGAGGAAGTCGACCGCAGCGACGGCCAGGTTTATCTGCGCGGCGATCATCGCGATCACAATATCTGCTATTTCGACGGTGACCCGAACGACCACTGCTTCGGCCTGGAGTTGCGATCCTTCGCGGCACTCGACGCGGCCGCCAGCACCTTGCAGGCGGCAGGCGTGGACGTGTATCGCGGCACCGACGCCGAGGCGGCGGCGCGGCGGGTCATGGGGTTCATTAACTTCGCCGACCCGACAGGCAATTCTGTCGATCTTGTTGTCCGGCCCTTCCACTCCGGGCAGCGCTACTTTCCGTCGCGCGACGCCGGCATCACGGATTTCAGCCATATCGGCCTGAAAACCACCGACCCGGAACGCGATGAGAAATTCTGGTCCGGCCTGTTCAACATCCGGGCGAATGACCGGATCGGCGCGGCAGCGCTGATGTCGTTCGACGCGGTTCATCACCGTATCGCCCTGTTCCCGACGGACCGGGCCGGCATCCAGCACATCAATTTTCAGGTTGAGTCCATCGACGACATTATGCGGTCCAACTATTTCCTGACCGAGCGGCAGGTCCCGATTCGGTTCGGGCCGGGCCGGCACCCGACGTCGGGCGCAATGTTCCTCTACTATGAGGGCCCGGACGGGATGACGTATGAGTATTCATCCGGGGTGCGGAACGTGGACGAGGCCTGGCGGCCGCGCCAGCTGCCGTTCAAGGATGAGTCCTTCTGCATGTGGGGCTCACGCCCCAACATCCCGGAATTCACAGACGGTTGAGGGGGTTGTCCGAATTCGGGCGACCTCGAACGGAGATCGCCCGAACCCGCAATCACATTTCGGTATTCAGCGCTACGAACGCGGGCGTTCCAGCTTCACGGCCGTGGACGTGCAGTCATTCTGTCCCGCACACTGGGCGCTGTCGAATGTCACGCTGACTTCGTCACCGTCCTGAACGTCGCCCAGGAAGGACCGCAATTCATCGGAATCACCAACCTCGAACTTCAGAGTCTGATTGGGGTCGCCCTTGATAACCACGTTAAAGCGGGCCATTGGAACGTCCAGTCCGGTGAACACGCCCTGTACTTTGTCAAGCGCGATCGCGGGGCCCGATGAAGCCATCAGAGCAGCCGCAAGCGCCAACCCCAACACCTTACGCATGGTCATATCCTTTTTAGAGTTACCCGGTCGTTTCCGGGCACCAAAAGACGTGGTCGCGCCGGATCGGGCGATCAAGAGACGGCAAAAAAAAATCATGGGACCACGACACGGCCTGGCCCGCGCGCGTATCATCAGGCCCTCTTCACGCCGGGGAACCGATGCCCCGGTGTAGGACGCCAACAGGACCGAAAACCATGACCAGCGACAAATCCCTTCCCGGCCCAGCCAACCCGCCCAAGGCCTACGAGAATCCGGATTTCCTGCACAGCCGGGATGCGCGCGCGATCCGCATCCTGTCGGAGTATCAGGAGCCGCTGAGCCGGTTCGCGCATTACGATATCGACGACACCATCGTCTTCATGGGGTCCGCCCGGATCAAGTCGGCCGAGGACGCCGCCGCCATGGTTGCGGCGGCCGCGCGCGGCGAAGGCGACAAGGACGCGGCCGCACGGGCCGAACGCATGTCGGTCTATTACGAGGCGGCACGCGCGCTCGCGTTCAAACTGACCGAATGGTCAAAGGGGCTGGGCGAAGACAAGCGCCGGTTCGTTGTCTGCACCGGCGGCGGGCCGGGGATCATGGAGGCGGCGAATCGCGGTGCGTCCGAAGCCAAGGGCATGAACATCGGCCTGACCATCTCACTGCCGTTCGAGGAATTCAAGAATCCCTATGTCAGCCGCGAGCTGAACGTCATGTTCCACTATTTCTTCATGCGGAAATTCTGGTTCACCTATCCCGCCAAGGCGGTCGTGCTGTTCCCCGGCGGGTTCGGTACCCTCGACGAATTGTTCGAAATCCTGACCCTGGTGCAAACCCAGAAGATCAAGAAGCGGCTGCCGGTCGTCCTGTTCGGGCACGAGTTCTGGGATCGGGTGATCGACATGGATGCGCTGATCGAGTTCGGGACCATCAGCCCCGATGATATCAACCTGTTCCATCGGACGGATTCCGTCGATGATGCGTATGATCACATCACCCGGGAGCTGACGGCCCACGGGCTCGACGAGCCCGGGGTGGCGCTCTAGGCCGAAACCGCCAAACGCGCGCGCCCGGTCCGTTTGCTCAATTTTCGAGGTGCTTGCGAACACGGCCGGCAACGTCATCGATGCCACCGGTCGCGTCGACAGACAGCCAGGCCACGTCCCCAAACCCCCGGCGCAACTGGTCCGTCACGACCGCCGGGCCGGCGTCCGATGCATCCCCCACACGAAGCCGCGTACGCGCACGCAGAACATCTTCGGGTGCTGTCAGCCAGATCCCGTGAAACGAAACCCCTGCCCGCACCGCAACAGCCTCGATTTGCCCGCGTTCGTTGGGCGCCCCGTGGACCGCGTCGACGACACATGCATGGCCCGCCGCCAGCGCCGCTTGCGCGCGCGCGATCACCTCGGCACAGGTCCGGCGATGCCATTGCCCCGTGTAAGCCGACGCGGGCAGACGCTGCGTGTCCCGCACCCCGAAGATTGACTTCCGAACCTCATCACTGCGTATGATCACGGCCCCCGGGACGGGCCCGATTTCCGGCGCAATCGCACGGGCGACGGATGTCTTGCCGGACCCCGACGCACCCCCGACCGCCACCAGTACCGCAGGGGCGGGGGCCAGAACGTTGCACGCTAAATCGAAGTAGCGCCGCGCGGCGGCGATGTGATCGGCGGCAGCCGACGAGGCATGTTCCGCGGTCAAAACGCTGATATCCGCCCGGATCGCGGCGCGCACGGACAGGAACAGGGGCATGGCCCGCAGGCCGGCAAGTGTCGCGCGCGGTTCCTCGCACCATGCGGCATACCGATTCAACACCGCGTTCGCATGGGCGCGCAGGTCGCGCACCTCCAGATCCATCAGCAGAAAGGCCAGGTCATAGAGCACATCGATCTGCATGAACCGCGCGTTGGCTTCGGCCGCATCGAACAGGGTCGGTCGGCCGTCAAACATGCAGATGTTGTTGAGATGCAGATCGCCGTGACAGATCCGCACCCATCCCGCCCCCGCGCGCCGCGAAAGCAGTTGCTGCTGGGTAAGCGCCTCAGCTGCTAGCCGGTCCAGACAGTGGGTGACCGCGTCGGCACCGAAGACAGCCCCATGGCGCGCCAACCCTTCGCTGAGCTGGTTGATCGTCGCCTGCATGCCGGCGTCTTCACCGTCGTCTTCCGGAATTTCCGCCAGCTTGTGCAAAGCTGCGATTTCGTCGGCAGCCTGACGCACCCTATCCAGAGTGAGCCGGCCGGCATCAGCCTGGTTGCCGAAGAGCCCGTCGGCATCGAAGCGAACCATCTCGACGACCCAGTCAATCGCCTCACCCGGACCGTCGATCGACAGACACCCGGCCGTGTCCCGGTTGATCGCCCGAACCCCCAGATACAGACCCGGCGCGGTCCGGCGATTCAAGGCAAGCTCTCGCTCGCAGTAGAACCGACGCTTCTCCGCGGTGCCGTAATCAAGAAACGGCAGAACGACCGCCCGCTTCAGCTTGAACACGCGCGCGCCGGCAAGGAAGACGATCGAAATATGCGTGTCGATGCGCTCAACATCCGACACCCCGGCCCCGTAGGTCGCCGGTTCCGACAGAAAGGCGACCACAGAATCCTGAGAAACTGTCATTGCCTGATCGCCGCTGTCGGGTGACGCCGGAATGGCCCGGTCAGTCCGAGAAGGAACGGATATAGGCGATAACGCTGGCAATTTCGCGCTCGGACAAGGGCAGGTCCGGCATCGGCGGATGGGGATCCGTGAGCCAGGCGCGCAGCTGGGCATTGGTCCGCTTCGAGCGGGCAAGCGTCGGGAAGGACGGCACGCCATCGAGCACCGGCCCGCGCTGAGCGTCGGAAACGATATGACATTCGGCGCACAGATTCCGCGACAGCAGTTCGCCGGCCCGCCGCTCACGCGCGTCCTGTGCCTGGGCCATGTTCGCCGTCAGCGCGCCCAGAAACATTGCGAGAAACATCGTCGAAACTATGCGCATAATCATAACTCTAGAGACCCATTCACCTTTCCGGTTGCGTTAGGTCAATCGCTGACAATATGAACCACGCAACCGCAACTGCCAGGACAGCATGCATGTCGTTCCGGATCGAATACTGCAGAATGTGAAACTACGAGCCGCGTGCGCTCCGTGCGAGGGACCTGCTCGAACAACTTGGTGCAACCGTCGAGATCGCGCCCGGGCGCACGGGTGCGTTCGAAGTTACGCGCGACGGCGACCTGCTTTTCTCGAAACTCGGCACCGCGCGCTTCCCCGACGATGACGAAGTGCGCGCGCTGGCGAATGTCGCCTGACAGCCAAACCGGTTAGAACCGCGTCTGCATGCGCAACGACCCCTATTTTCCGCCCGGCGAACCCCGCCGTCTGATCGTCGGCATCTCCGGCGCCACGGGCATTGCCTATGGCATCCGCCTGCTGCAGGCCTTGCGCGAGAGCGACGTCGAGAGCCATCTGGTGGTCAGCCGGCCCGGGCTGATGACCCTGAGCTATGAAACGGACCTGACTCGCGACGATTTATATGCGCTTGCCGATGTGGTTTACGCCGCCAACGATGTCGGCGCCGCCATCTCCTCGGGATCGATGATCACCCTGGGCATGATCGTCGCACCATGTGCTGTAAAATCGGCGGCTGAGATCGCATCCGGCGCGACACAGACATTGTTGACACGGGCAGCGGACGTCACCCTCAAGGAACGCCGGCGGCTTGTCCTGATGGTCCGCGAGAGCCCCCTGCATACGGGCCATCTGCGCACCCTGACAGAGGCGTCGGAAATCGGTGCGATCATCATGCCGCCAATGCCCGCCTTCTACCCGCGGCCCGAGACAATCGAAGACATGGTCGATCACACGGTGGGACGCGCCCTCGATCTGTTCGGGATCGAACATGACCTGCTCAAGCGCTGGACGGGCACCCCCGAAAACACCTGATCCAAAGGCCCGCGCACTGCGTATTCGGTGTGATTATGCGGAACCTCAAAAGATACTCATTGGCGGCGCTTCTGTGGTTTGGATTCTCGGTCCAGCCCGTCGTACCGGCTTGGGCCGACGCCGCCCCGCAAAACGGGACCCTGCGTTTCGAGGTCGATTTCGATGGCCGGCCCATCGGTGAACACGCGTTAACGTTCGAGTCCCAGCCCGATGGCAGCCTCAACGTCGCGATCGACATCGATCTCGCCATCAAGTTCGGCCCCTTTACCGTCTTTTCGTACAGCCAACAGAACCGCACGCGCTGGCGCGGCGGGCAGCTTGTCTCTTTGCAAAGCGAAACCGACGATGACGGCACGCAGCATCGCCTTCGGGCGATCGCCGAGGCCGGTGCATTGCGGGTTCTCACGGAAGAAGCCACATTCAAAGTCACAGCGTCGATGTTGCCGTCGACCTATTGGATGGCCTCGACCGTTCACCAGAACCAACTGCTCAATTCCCAAACGGGCGAGCTGCTCGAGATCGCCGTGCGCAAGTTGGGCCGCACATCCGTTGCCGGGCCGGCGGGCGCCATCCCGGCAACTCACTACCGGATGGACGGCGATCTGGAGATCGACCTTTGGTACGACGATTCCGATGTCCTCGTCGGCCTCGCATTCGAGGCGCGCGGGGCGCAGGTCGCCTACCGGCTGGTCGAACGACAGGGCAGCATTCCGGTCAGCATGGCCAAAACCATCATGAACGCGCGGAACTAGCCCGGGTGCCAGGCACCACACAAACGCCCCTTTCGTCGCACCTTTCAAACTGGCAGCTCCTCGCCTACGGGCTCCCGGGCCTGCCGCTGGCGATCTTGCTGCTCCCCCTGTTCATCACCGTCCCGACTTATTACGCCGACGATCTGGGACTGGGTTTCGCGACCGTGGGATTCGTCCTGCTGCTGGCGCGGATGTGGGACGTGGTGACAGACCCGCTCATCGGTATCCTGTCGGACCGCACCCATAGCCGTTTCGGACGGCGGCGGCCCTGGCTGCTGGCCGGCGTGCCGCTGATGGTGATCGGCGCGTGGACCCTGTTCCGGCCGCCGGAAGATATCGGCTGGGCCTATCTGGCCGCCGCGACGGTGACTCTCTATCTCGGCGGCACCATGGTCATGCTGCCCTACACGGCCTGGGCCGCAGAGCTGTCGCCGGATCATCATGAGCGGAGCCGGATCGCCGGCGCGCGCGAGGCGGCGCTCGTGCTCGGCACGCTGGGTGCCATGGCGGTCCCGGCCCTGTTCGGCATCGACCGTGCCGTGATCATGGACGGGACCGCCTTCGCCCTGCTCGCGCTGGCACCGCTGACGGTGGGTGTCGCGCTATGGGCGCTGCCCGATCCGGCGTTGCCCCGCCCCGCAAACAGACAATCCTTTCGCGCCTATGGGCAGCTGTGGCGCAACCGCCCCCTCCGCCAGTTGATCTCCGCCTACTTCGTGAACGGGATCGCCTACGGACTGCCGGCCACATTGTTCCTGCTCTACACCGAACATGTCCTGGGCCGACCCGACTGGTCGTGGATGTTGCTGATCATCTACTTCGCCAGTGCGATCGTGGCGCTGCCGGCCTGGCTCACGATAAGCCGCCGTCTCGGCAAGCGCCGCACCTGGATCGTCGCCATGGCGCTCGCGGCGACCGGCTTCTGGCCCGCGGCGCTGCTCGGAAACGGCGATCTTTTCTGGTTCGTCGCCGTCTGCATCTGGACCGGCATTCCCCTGGGCGCGGAGCTGGTCATGCCCCCGTCCATGCAGGCCGATGTCGTCGACCTGGACGCGGCCGACTCAGTCGTGAAGCGGACCGGAACGTTGTTCGGCCTGTGGGGCGTCGCCACCAAGATACCCCTCGCCCTCGGGGTGGGTATCTCCTTCCCGATCCTGGGGCTCGTCGGGTTCAGCGGTCAGGCCGCGACCAACAGCCCGGCGTCCCTCGCGGTCCTCGCCGGGCTCTACGGACTGGTGCCGGTCCTGTTCAAGCTGCTGGCGATTCGGCTGATCTGGAACTACCGCGTCGGCACATCCTAGCGCCGGCCTGAAACCGGCAGACGCTGTACGTCCCGCAGCACCGGGGGCCGCCGCAGATTCAGCTCAAAGCCCCGCGCGCGAAACACGATCTCGCCGCCGGCCGGATGGTTCATCACGATCCGCCAGCGATAGGAAGGAGTTGACGGCGTCGCACCGGGCAAGGCCACGCGGATGATATGATCGATGGCGGGCTCATGCACACCGATCTCACCGGCGGAATCGCCCCAGTCGATGGCCATCTCGAGATCACAGGCATCAAGGAATATGAGGTCGGCCGGCGCGACCCGGAACCGAATCCCGTCCTCGCTGCGAACCCAGGCGACGATATGGTCGATATCGAGGATGAAGGCGCTGGTCCAATCGCCGCTCGCCAATTGCAAGGGGACCCCGTCCGGAGAGAGGTGCGGCGAGATCAGGTCCGGCGTGCGAAACCGCATGCCGTAGACGGTGTCGTCATGCCAGGCATAGGGATCGTAATCGAGATCAGGTGCGGGCGTCGCCATGGGGGCGGAGTATCCCCCCCCCACGCGGGCAAACGGGCACGAAATCGCGGTGTATTTGCCGGACAATTGGCTCAATTCCAAAACGAGGCGAAGCGTTTTCCGGCGACCGACTGGTACCATTCGACGATCAGACGCCGCTCATCGTCTTCCATGAAGGAGACGTTCGCCGGCGGCATCGCGCGTGTGTGGCCGGCCTGCAGGTAGATGTGCCGCGCATGGGACGCGATCTCCCGGTCGGTCTCGAGCTTCACACCCTTCGGCGCCTTGATGATGCCGTCCCAGGCGGTGACGGACGCGTGGCACATGGCGCAGCGCCCCTGCACCACCGTGCGCACCGCTTCGAATGTCGGCGCCTCTGCAAAGCGCTGCTGAGCGGGTGTCAGGTGCGTGTTTTCCTCGGCTTCGGACTCGAACAGGGGGGAGAAGGCCGACAGCCACATGATGATGATGAAAATCATCACCGTGGCGCCCCAGGTCCAGATCGGGCTCCCCTTGCGCGCATGCACGGAATTGAAATAGTGACGGATGGTCACGCCCATGAGGAAGATCAGGCTGGCGATAACCCAGCTGAACTCGGTGGCGAACGCCTGCGGGTAATGGTTCGACAACATCAGGAACACGACCGGCAGGGTCAGGTAGTTGTTGTGGGTCGAGCGCTGCTTGCCGAGAATCCCGTGCTTCGCCTCGGGGGTCCGCCCCGCCTGGAGAGCGGCGACCACGATCTTCTGGCTCGGGATGATGGTCAGGAAAACATTCGCGGCCATGATCGTCGCGGTGAAGGCACCCAGATGCAGGAACGCCGCACGCGGGGTGAACACCTGGGTGTAACCCCAGGCCATGATGACGAGCAGCACATAGAGCAGCAGCATCAGCGTGGTGTTGTTCCGGCCGAGCGGGCTCTTGCAGATGAAGTCGTAGGCGAACCAGCCGAAGACCATGGAGCCGATCGAAATGGCGATGCCGAGCGCCGGCGAGATGTCGAGGATATTGGGATCGATCAGGAAGAGTTCCGCACCCGCGTAATAGACCAGCACCAGCAGGATGAAGCCCGACATCCAGGCCCAGTAGGATTCCCATTTGAACCAGGTCAGATGTTCGGGCAGTGCGGCCGGGGCCACCAGATATTTGCGGATATGATAGAAGCCGCCGCCATGGACCTGCCACTCCTCGCCATACACGCCCTCGGGCATGTCGGGCGCCTGGCGCAGACCCAGATCGAGCGCGATGAAATAGAAGGACGAACCGATCCAGGCGATGCCTGCGATCACATGGAACCATCGCGCCGCGAACGACAGCCATTCCATTACCAAAGCCAATTCCATCAATTCCCCCTTGTGGCGCGCCCGCGCCACGAATCCGTGTGTCCACCCTTCAGAGCACAAAAGCTTACAGAATTTCTGCTCTTTTCCGATAGATTGCTGGCGCAATGCCGCATGTCGAAAACATTCGAATGTTCGTCCGGGTCTATGAACTTGGCAGCATGTCCGAGGCCGCGCGCGACCAGCAGGTCTCGCCCGCCGTCGCATCGAGCCGGATTTCCAGGCTCGAAAAGCATCTCGGCGTGCGTCTGTTCAACCGCACCACCCGGCGGCTGCACCCGACCGAACACGGCAGCACCTATTACGACGGTGCCGTCAACATCCTGCAGGCGATCGACGAAGCCGAGGCGGCGGTGGCCAACATCGCCCAGCACCCGCGCGGGTCGATCTATGTGGCCGCCCCCTTGGGCGTGGGCAAACGGCTGATCGCACCGCATGTGCCGGCCTTCAACGACGCCTATCCCGAAATCAACGTCCGGCTGCGCATGTCCGACCGGCACGTGGACCTGACCCGCGAGGGCGTCGATATCGCGTTTCATCTCGGCATCCTGGCCGACTCCGCCCTTCGCCTGACCAACATCGCGGAGTGCCAGCGTGTGCTGTGCGCGGCGCCCGAATATCTGTCGCGCCGGGGCACGCCGCGCAACGGTCATGACCTCGTCGCGGAGGGGCATGACTGCCTGCTTTTGCGGTTTCCCGGCGCCGACGAGATGCAATGGACGCTGATGACCGATGACGGGCCACGGCGTTTCGTGGTCGCGGGGCCGTTCGAATCCGACGATGGCGACGTGCTCACCGCCTGGGCCCTGGACGGACGCGGCATCGCCATCAAACCGATCTTCGAGATCGCCGAACATCTGCGTTCGGGCGCGCTCGTGCCCGTGGCGACGCAAACCCCGCCGACTTCGGCGCAGCTGACCTGCCTCTACCCGCACAAGCGGTTCCTCGACCCCAAGATCCAGCTCTTCATCGATTTCATGGTCAAACGGTGCAAGACGCAGCTCAAGGAACGCAATTCCCTGTTTCAGCTTCCGCGATAGGTCGCATAGCCATAGGGCGAGAGCAGCAGGGGCACATGGTAGTGCGCCGCGGCATCGGAAATCGTGAAACGGATCGGCACCGCGTCAAGGAAGACACCCGCCGGCAGGGGGTCGCCGGTCTGCTCGATATATGCCCCGGCGTGAAACACCAGTTCATACGCGCCCGTCGCAAACGCCGCGGCCGGCAGGACCGGCGCGTCCGTCCGACCGTCGGCATTTGTCTCGAAGGTCCCGAGCGATTCCCGGCTTTCCCCGTCGAGGCGAAACAGCTCGATGCGCAGCCCCGCGGCCGGCACACCGCGTGCCGTATCCAGGACATGGGTCGTTAAGTATCCGCTACCAGCAGCCATCGGGTGCACTCCCTGTTTGAATTTACGATCGATGCCAACCGATCCAACCGCCTATTACCTCGAATCGAAACCCGTGTTTCGATATATGTCTTTCATCTTTTATTTGAAAATCGAACACATTCTTTTCGATTATACGTAAATGCCAGTTTGCCGAGGGGAACAAACTTGAATCGTTATCCACGTGATCTGCATGGCTATGGTGCCACGCCGCCCGACCCGCAATGGCCGAACGGCGCCCGCATCGCCGTCCAGTTCGTCATGAACTACGAGGAGGGCGGCGAGAACAATATCCTGCATGGCGACGCCGCCTCCGAGGCCTTCCTGTCCGAGGTCGTTGGCGCCCAGCCCTGGCCCGGCCAGCGGCACTGGAACATCGAGACCATGTATGAGTATGGCGCGCGGGTCGGCTTCTGGCGCCTGCACCGCCTGTTCACCGAGGCCGGGATCCCCGTCACCGTCTATGCGGTCGGCACCGCGCTGGAGCGATCGCCCGGCCAGACCGTGGCCATGCAGGACGCGGGCTGGGAGATCGCCAGTCACGGCCACAAATGGATCGAGTGGAAGGATTTCCCGATCGACGAGGAGCGCCGCCTGATCGAGGAAGGCATCCGCATCCACACCGAAGCCACCGGCGAACGGCCGCTGGGCTGGTATACGGGCCGCGGGACCGAGAACACCCTCGACCTGATTGCCGACATCGGCGGCTTTGCCTACACCGCCGACAGCTATGCCGACGATCTGCCCTACTGGCACATGGCCGGCAGCAAGCCCCTCCTGGTCGTGCCCTACACGCTGGAGGCCAACGACATGCGCTTCGCCACGGCGCAGGGGTTCAATTCCGGCGATCAGTTCTTCACCTATCTCAAGGACAGCTTCGACGCGCTGTATGCCGAGGGCGAGGCGGGATCGCCGAAGATGCTGTCCATTGGTTTGCATTGCCGGATCGTCGGCCGCCCGGGCCGGATCCAGGCCCTGAAGCGCTTCGTCGAATATGCCCAATCTCATGACGCGGTCTGGTTTGCGCGGCGGATCGATATCGCACGCCACTGGCACGCCCACCACCCCGCGCCGGATCTGAACGGGCGGCCCTCGACCCTCACGCAGGACGAATTCGTGTCTCGGTATGGCGGTATCTTCGAGCATTCGCCCTGGGTGGCCGAACGCGCCCACGGGCTGGAGCTGGGCCCCGCCCATGACACGGCGATCGGGCTGCACAATGCCATGGCGCGGGTGTTCCGGGCCGCTCGTGACGCCGACCGCCTCGACGTGCTGACCGCCCACCCGGACCTCGCCGGCAAACTCGCCCAGGCCAAGCGCCTGACGAACGAATCCACCGCCGAACAGGCGTCGGCGGGGCTCGATGCGCTCACCGACGCCGAGCGCGCGACCTTCGAGAACCTCAACACGACCTACCGCGACAAGTTCGGCTTCCCCTTCATCATTGCGGTGAAGGGCCTGACCAAGGCCGACATCCTCGCGGCCTTCGCGCGCCGGGTCGACCACGACCGCGAAACCGAATTCGCCGAGGCCTGCCGCCAGGTCGAACGTATCGCGCTATTGCGCCTGAAGGATTTGCTTGATGACTGATGTTGCCCATGACTGATTCTGCCATGAACATGGAACGCAAACCGCTGCTGCACACCGACGAGCTGCCCGACTTCGCGCGCAACGCGATCAACCTCGCCTCGGCCGGTCTCGGTGCGCGCGGCGTTTCGGCGACCGACGAGTTCTTCGCGCCGCTGGTCAGGATGCTCCAGGACAGCAGCCCGATCTTCGTCACCGACAAATATGACGATCACGGAAAATGGATGGACGGCTGGGAGTCGCGCCGTCGACGCGGCGGCGGCCACGACCACGCGATCATCGCGCTGGCGGTGCCCGGCACGATCGACGGGTTCGATGTCGACACGTCCTTCTTTACCGGCAACCACCCGCCCGAATGCCGGATCGAGGCCTGCCGGTCCGACGGCGACCCCGACGACGGGACAGAATGGACCGAGCTGTTGCCGATGCAGCATCTCGAGCCGGACTCCCATCATTTCCTGCGCTGTGCCGACGACGATGTGTGGAGCCATCTGCGTTTCCACATTCATCCCGATGGGGGCGTCGCCCGGTTGCGGGTGTTCGGCACACCCTATCTGGATCCGGCCTCACTCCAGGGCCGCGACATCGATCTGGTGGCCACGCTCACCGGCGGGCGGATCGTCGCCTATTCGGATGCCCATTACGGCACCTATCATCGCCTGCTGGCGCCCGGTCGGGGCCAGAATATGGGCGATGGCTGGGAGACCCGCCGGCGGCGCGGACCCGGCCATGACTGGATCATCCTAGCGCTGGGTGTGCGCGGAACGATTTCCCGCACCGTCGTCGACACCGCCTATTTCAAGGGCAATTACCCGGACAGCTGTTCGATCCAGGCAATCGATCTGGGCATGATCGGCGTCGATATCGGCGAGGATGCCATTGCCGCGTCCGAAGACTGGCCGACCTTGCTGAGCCAGCAAAAACTGTCGGCCGATGCCGTGCACGAGTTCGTCGACGACCCGGTAGCCGACCTCGGTACGACGACCCATGTGCGCCTCAACATCTTCCCGGACGGGGGCGTCAGCCGGCTGCGCCTGTTCGGCCGGGTGGCATGAGCCGCACGATCGTCATTGCGCCGCTGACGGCAGAGGCGTTCGCCCCCTACGGCGACGTGATCGAGGCGTCGGGTAACCCCGACATGATGATCAATCAGGGCATGTGCGGGCGCTTCCATGACCGCGCCCGGCTAGACCTAAAGAATGAGGACGGCCGTGCCGGAATCAGCGTGTTCAAGGCCACGGCGCGCGCTCTACCCTATTCGCTGGATTTGATGGAACGGCATCCCCTCGGCAGTCAGGCCTTCATGCCCATGACCGCCGATCCGTTCCTTGTGATCGTCGCGAGCGACCTGAATGGAAGCCCGCACGAACCGACGGCGTTCCTGACCGCACCCGGTCAGGGCGTCAACTACCACCGGGGAACATGGCACGGCGTTCTCACGCCGCTCCACGAACCCGGACTGTTCGCCGTGATCGACAGAATCGGTCCCGGCGAAAATCTGGAGGAGCACTGGTTCGAAGAACCGTACCAAATAAGAAAAACGTAACGCTTCTCCCCAAACCACTGGAGGCACGCTTAAAGATGGCTAACATGTCCAACCTCGGAACGCCGGATCAACTCCGCGATCCAAACTATATGCCGCCGATCGCGAAGGCGATTCCGCTCGGCATCCAGCATGTGCTGGCAATGTTTATTTCCAACGTCACCCCCGCGATCATCGTCGCGGGTGCGGCAGGATTCGGCTTCGGCTCGAACTCGCCGGACTTCCCGGTCCTGCTCTACATGATCCAGATGTCGATGCTGTTCGCCGGCGTCGCCACCCTGATCCAGACCATCGGCTTGGGCCCCGTCGGCGCCAAACTGCCGGTCGTCCAGGGCACGAGCTTCGCGTTCCTGCCGATCATGATCCCGCTGGTCGCGGGTCAGGGCGTCGAGGCACTGCCTGCCCTGTTTGGCGGCGTTCTGGTCGGCGGCCTGTTCCACGCCTGCCTGGGCACGTTCATCGGCAAGATCCGCTTTGCACTTCCGCCGCTGGTGACGGGCCTCGTCGTCCTGATGATCGGTCTGGCGCTGGTCAAGGTCGGCATCCAGTACTCGGCGGGCGGCGTGCCCGCGATCGGCAAGCCGGAATATGGCAGCCTGCAGAACTGGGCCGTTGCCGGCAGCGTCATCGTCGTGACCCTGGGGCTGAAGTTCTTCGCCCGTGGCATGTGGTCCGTCGCGGCCGTGCTGATCGGCCTGATCGTCGGCTACATCTTCGCCGCCGCGCTCGGCATGGTGAGCTTCGGCAATGTCGGCCGGGCCGGCTATTTCGAGGTGCCGGAATTCTTCCCGTTCGGGGTCGAGTTCACCACCGCGGCGATCGTCGGTTTCTGTCTGATGGCCTTCGTTTCGGCGGTGGAGACCGTCGGCGACGTGTCGGGTATCGCCAAGGGCGGTGCCGGTCGCGAGGCCACCGACAAGGAAATCGTCGGCGCAACCTATGCCGATGGCCTGGGTTCTGCCGTTGCGGGCCTGTTCGGCGCCCTGCCGAACACCTCGTTCAGCCAGAATGTCGGCCTCGTGGCCATGACCGGCGTCATGAGCCGCCATGTGGTGACCATCGGCGCGGTCTTCCTGGTGCTGGCCGGGCTGATCCCCAAGGTCGGGGCGTTGATCACGACGATCCCCATCGAGGTCCTCGGCGGCGGCGTGGTGGTGATGTTCGGCATGGTGGCCGCGGCGGGCATGTCGATGCTCGCCGATGTCACCTGGAACCGGCGCAACATGATCATCTTCGCCGTTTCCCTGGCGGTCGGCCTCGGGCTGCAGCTCGAACCGGGCGCACTCCAGCATGTCCCGGACGCCGCACGTGTGCTGCTGACCTCCGGCCTGTTGCCGGCGGCGTT
>JAQCFD010000048.1 GCA_027618305.1 Pseudomonadota bacterium | reverse complement strand
AATCCGATGACCAACCACATGGGCAATCCGGCCAGGAAGAACTGCGCCACCCAAACGCTGGTGATCACCACGGCCTGTCCGAGATCCGGCTGGGCGATGACCAGCGCGAGGACGGTGGCGAATAGGCCGGTGCAAATCAGACGACCCGGGAATTGGGGGTCATGCGCGGCTTCGCTGAACAGCCAGGCGGCGACGACGGCGAACATCGGCTTGACGAATTCGGTCGCCTGCAAGGAGAAACCGGCGATCGAAAGCCAGCGGCGCGCGCCCTTGATTTCGGTGCCGAACAGCAAGGTGGCGGCGAGCAGGACGATGCAGCCGAGGAAGGCAATGATCGCCATGCGCCGCACCTGCGTGGGTGTCAGTGCCGAGACGGCCAGAATCATCGCGATGGCGACGGGCAGCAGCATGAAGTGGCGCTTGATGAAGTAGAACTCGTCGAGGCCGATTCGCTCGGCCACGGCGGGACTTGAAGCCGCCGCGAGCAAGGCGCCGAACGCCATCAGGGTGGCGATCGCCGCGAGACTCCAGCGGTCGACGGTCCACCACCACTGTCCAAAAATTGAAGTGTCGGCGCGTGTGAATGGCGTCATGCGGCACTCCCTGGCGCGTTGGCAATTGCGTGCGGCACAAACCCCGGGATGGCCATAACCGCTTCGCGGAAGGCCTCGCCGCGCGCCTCGAAACTGGAGAACTGGTCGAAGGAGGCGCAGGCCGGCGACAGCAGCACGACGGCGTCGTCGCCATCCGCTGTTGCCAGGTCGGCCGCCTGTTGCGTTGCGGTGACGAGGTCGCCGGAGCGGGTCGTCGCAATACGGCCCTTGAGGGTCGCTTCAAAATCTGCGGCCGCTTCCCCGATGAGGAACGCGTGCCGCACCCGATCGAACAGCGGATACAATGAGGAGATACCTCCCTCCTTCGCGATACCGCCGGCGATCCAGTAAATATTGTCGTAGGCCGCGAGGGCGTGGGCCACGGCTTCCGCGTTGGTCGCCTTGGAATCGTTGATGAAGCGCAGCGATCCTTTCGTACCGAGCAGCTCCTGACGATGCGCCAGCCCAGGGAACCGGGCGATGGCCGCGATGATGCCCGCCTGGTCGTCAGGTGAAACTGTTTCCAGAATTGCCGTGACGGCGGCGTATGCGGTCGCGACATTCTGGGCGTTGTGGTCGCCGGGGAGCGCCGGGAGCGTGCGCATGCTGATGATCGGTTCGGCATTGCCGTCGCGGTCGTCGATGATCCAGCCATCGTCGAGATAGATGCCGCCGGGGCAGGTGCCGCGGGTGGAAATCGGGGTCATCGTGGCGAGGCCGCGTGCCCCCACTTCGTCGAAGATCGCCCGGGAGTGCGCGTCGTCGATGCCGACAATCGCCTTCTGCGCGGCGGTCTGGCCGTCGAAAATACGGCGCTTGGCGGCGACATAGCCGGCCATGCCGCCATGGCGATCGAGGTGATCGGGGGTGATATTGAGCAGCACAGCCACGTCGAACACGGCCGTCGGAAGAAGGTCGAGCTGGTAGGACGAAAGCTCGAGGACATAGACGCCATCGGTGCCGAGCGCCTCAAGGGACAATGCCGGTGCGCCGATATTGCCGCCGATGGTGCTCGCCACGCCCAATTCGGACAGGATGTGACCAGTCAGTGCCGTGGTGGTCGATTTGCCGTTGGTACCGGTGATTCCGATATAGCGCGCGTCTGGTGCGACCCGGGTCAGCAGCTCGATATCGCAGAGAATTTCGCAGCCCGCGTCGCGCGCCCGTGCGACGATCGGGTGGGTGTAGGGGTGGCCTTGGGGAATGCCCGGGCTCAGCACCAGCATGTCGATATCGGCGAATTCGGCAGCCGCGAGGTCGCAGGGCGTCAGGCCGCGCGCGGCAGCACCGTTGCGTCGGTTCTCGTTGTCGTCCCAGGGCAGCACGCGCGCACCGGCGCGGCGCAGCGCGCTTGCCGCGCTCATGCCGGACACGCCGAGCCCCAGCACGGCGATCGCCTGATCGTCGTAGTTGCCGAGGTCGAGCATGTTGCCGGTCGCCGTCATCGCATCACCGCAGCTTCAGGGTTGCGAGGCCGATCAGGGCCAGGACGGTTGCGATGATCCAGAACCGGATCACGATGGTCGGCTCGGCCCAGCCCTTCTGCTCGAAGTGATGGTGGAGCGGTGCCATGCGGAAGACGCGCTTGCCGGTCAGCTTGTAGGAGCCGACCTGGACGATCACCGAAACCGTTTCGAGCACGAAGAGCCCGCCGATAATGGCGAGGACCAGCTCGTGCTTGGTGACCACGGCGATGCCACCCAGTGCGCCGCCCATGGACAGAGAGCCCGTGTCGCCCATGAAGACCATGGCCGGCGGCGCATTGAACCAGAGGAAGCCCAGTCCGGCGCCGACCAGAGCGCCGCAGAAGACGGCGAGTTCACCGGCGCCCGGTACGGCGAAAATCAGCAGGTAATTCGAGAAGACCACGTTGCCGGTCACGTAGGCGATCAGGGCGAAGCAGGTGGCGGCGATCATCACCGGCACGATGGCCAGGCCATCGAGCCCGTCGGTCAGGTTTACGGAGTTCGACGCGCCGACGATCACGAAGATCGCGAACGGCACGAAGAACCAGCTCAGCTCGATCAGGAAGTTCTTCACGAAGGGAAGGGCGAGCGAGGTGTCGAGGGGGGACGGCGTCAGGTGCATGATCCACAGGGTCGCAACGCCGGCGACGATGATTTCGGCGAGCAGGCGGACCCGGGCGGGAATGCCCTTGGACTTGGATCGGGTGAGCTTCTGATAGTCGTCGGCGAAGCCGATGGCCCCGAACCCGACGGTGATCAGCAGCACGGCCCAGACATATCCGTTGGTCAGGTCTGCCCACAAAAGCGTGCTGACGATGATGGCCAGCAGGATCAGGAACCCGCCCATTGTGGGCGTGCCCGCCTTCTTGAAGTGAGACTGCGGCCCGTCTTCGCGGATGGGCTGGCCTTCGGGTTGCTGCTGGCGCAACCAGCCGATGATCTTCGGCCCGAACAGGAAGGCGACGACCAATGCCGTGACCACTGCGCCGCCGGCCCGGAAGGTCAGGGAGTTGAACAGATTGAACAGGATGAACTGGTCGGCAAGGGGGGCGAGGAGGTTAAACAGCATGATTGGCCTCCAGCCCGTCATTCGTTTCGAGGGCGCAGAGCGCATCGACAATCAGGGCCATACGGCTGCCCAGCGAACCCTTCACGAGGACGACATCGCCGGCGGTGACGGCGTTGCAGACCTGCGGTGCGAGGGATTTTGAATCTGCTGCTTTCCCGCCCCGCATGGCGGTGGGCAGCACCTCGTCGAGCGCGGCCATGTCCGGGCCAGCACAGAACACCTGGTCGATGCAGTTGGCTTCGAGGTCGCTGGCCAGCGCAGTGTGCAGTTGTGCGCTTTTGTCGCCCAGTTCGAGCATGTCACCGAGCACGGCGATACGGCGCCCGCCCGTTTGTGGCTGGGTGTTGCCGAGCACAGCAAACGCCGCGCGCATCGAGGCTGGGCTGGCGTTGTAACTGTCGTCGATCACGGTCAGCAGACCGCCGGACATCTGCACATTGATCCGTGCGCCGCGGCCCTTCGGGGGTGTGAGGTCGGCCAGCGCGGCAGCGGCGCGGTTCAGGTCGCCACCGAGCGCGGAAACCGTGCCCAAAACGGCGAGCGAGTTTTGCACCCAATGCCGCCCGGGTACGTTGAGCCGGTAGCGGATGATCCGGTCGCCCAGACGTGCGGTCACGTCGCTGCCGTCGGCGCTGAGCTTGCAGGCCGACAGATGCGCATCGGCTTCGGGATGCGCGCCGAAGCCGACCACAGATTCGAGCCCGCGCGCCCAGGCACGGGCGGCCAGGATGGCGAAATAGACATTGTCGCGATTGAGAACGGCAACGCCGCCCCGGCACATGCCGTCGAAGATCTCCGCCTTGGCGTCGGCAATCCCGGCGACATGGTCGAAGAATTCCAGATGGACGGCCGCGATCGTCGTGATTACGCCGATATTGGGGCGTGCGAGCTTGGAAAGTGCGGAAATCTCTCCGGCGTGGTTCATGCCCATCTCGATCACCGCGTACTGCACGTCGCGTGGCATGCGCGCGAGGGTCAGCGGCACGCCGATATGATTGTTCAGATTGCCCGTTGTCGCGTGGGTCGGGCCGAGCGCGCCGAGGGCCAGGGTCAGGGCCTCCTTGGTGCCTGTCTTGCCGACGGAGCCGGTGATGGCGACGACCAGGGCATCTGTCCGGTCGCGCGCGGCGCGGCCGAGACTGGCAAGCGCATGGAGCCCGTCATCGACACGAATGACGGCGGCACTGTGCGGCCCGCTCGCCACGTCCCGACTGGTGACCGCCGCGGTTGCGCCTGCGGCAAAGGCGTCGGCGATATAATCATGGCCGTCAAAATTCTCGCCGGTGATGGCGACGAACAAATCGCCCGGCTGGCACGTACGGCTGTCGATCGATACACCGGTGGCGGTCCAGCCATTGTCGGAAGCGACAGCGTGACCACTGGTGGCGGCCAGCACTTCTTCGCGGGTCCAGATCGGGGTGGCGGACGTCATGTGACGATCTCCCCACCCATTTCGGCCAGGATGTCGGCGGCGATGCTGGCGTCGTCGAACGGCAGGGTTTCCGTGCCGATGATCTGGCCTTGTTCGTGGCCCTTGCCGGCGATCACAAGGATGTCGCCGTCCTGCAGGCCCGAAATGCCGGCCCTGATGGCCGCGGCCCGGTCTCCGATTTCATCCGCCCCGCTGCAGCCCGTCAGGATCTGCCGGCGGATCGTCTGCGCGTCCTCGCGACGGGGATTGTCGTCCGTGACGATCACGTGGTCGGCATGCCGGGAGGCAGCTTCCCCCATTATCGGGCGTTTGCCCGGGTCGCGGTTGCCGCCGGCACCGAAAATCAGGCGCAGCTGGCCGCCCACATGGGGCCGGATCGCATCGAGCGCGGTCTGCAGTGCGTCGGGCGTGTGGGCGTAGTCGACATAGACCTGTGCGCCGTTTTCAAGCGCGCCGATCCGCTGCATGCGACCGCGCACGCCCTTGAGGTGGGCGAGAGTGCCAAAGGCTTTGATCAGGTCGGTGCCCGTCTCGGCAACGAGGGCGAGCGCGGCAAGGGCGTTGTAGGCCTGGAAGCCGCCGATCAGGTTCAGGCGGGTCTCGAGGCTCTGGTCCTTCACGGTGACGCAAAGGCGTAGCCCGTCGGGCAGGGCCGAGACGTCGGCGATATGAATGTCGCTGGTCTGGACGCCGTAGCTGCGCACCCGGTGTCCGGTCGCGCGGCAAATTTCCGCGACCGTGTCGAAGTGATGCGAATCCGCGTTCAGCACCGCCGCGCCGTCGACGGGCAGCAGATGGCGGAACAGGCGCATTTTGGCGTTCAGATACGCCTCCTCGGTGCCGTGATAGTCCAGATGATCGCGGCTGAGGTTGGTGAAGGCGGCGGCGGAGAACTGCACCCCGTCGAGACGGAATTGGTCGAGCCCGTGCGACGAGGCCTCCAATGCCAGGTGATCGATCCCCGACGTCGCCATCTTGGCGAGTGTGGCGTGCAGGTTGACCGGGTCGGGTGTGGTCAGGCTCGGCCCCGAATCGAAGCCGTCCGCATCGACACCCAGTGTCCCGATGGCGCCGGACCGATGACCGAGAAGGGCCCAGATCTGACGGGTGAAGCCGGCCACCGAGGATTTGCCGTTGGTGCCCGTGACGCCGACGATATGGCGTGGCTGATGCTGATAGAAACGCGCGGCGAACTGGGACAGGCGCCAACGGGGGTTCTCGTCGGTGATCAAATAGGGGGTATCGTCCGGCGTGTCGGTGGGCAGATCATCGATCCGAGTGCCGTCGGGCGCGAGGATCGCGACCGCGCCGCGCGCGACCGCATCATTGATGAAGTCGCGCCCATCGGTGCCGGAATTGACCGATGCGCTCGGCAATGCCGCGAACAGATATCCCGGCTGCACCTGGCGGCTGTCCGCCGTGAGGCCGGAGATCTCGGTGTCGTGCATCCGTGGATCGACCATCACCATATCGGCCACCAGCTCAGTTAACCGCATCGGACCGGATCCCGATTGCCGGCTGTGCGTTGATGTTGATGGCGTGCCGGATGTCCGGCGCCGTTTCGTCGAGCGGGGCGATGCCAAACAGCGGGGCCATGCGGGCGACAACGCCACGCACGACCGGCGCGGCCGTCCAGCCGCCCGTCGCGTAGCCGTAGCTTTCCTTGATGCCTTTCGGCTCATCGAGCATTGCGAAGACGACGAAGCGCGGCGCGGTGATCGGATAGACGCCGACGAATGAAGAAATCAATGCGTTGCGTTTGTAGCTGCCGTTGACCTGTTTTTCCGCGGTCCCGGTCTTGCCGCCCACAAGATAACCCTCGGCGTCAGCGTTGCGGCCGGTCCCGGTCTCGACCACGAGGCGCAGCAGCCGGCGTATGCGGTCGGACGTCTCGGCGGAGAAGACCTGGACACCATCGCTTGTTGGCGTGTCGTGCCTGATGAGGGTGGCGGGGCGAAGAATGCCGCCATTCACGACCGCGGCGACGGCGCTCGTCAGATGCAGCGGGCTGACCGCGATCCCGTGGCCGAAGGAGATCGTCATCGTGTTGATCTCGCGCCAGCGCGACGGATACATCGGTGTTGCCTGCTCGGGAAGTTCGATGCTGGTGCGGCGCAGCAGGCCGAGATGGCCGAGATATTTGCGCTGAACCTCGGCGCCGATATCCAGGGCGATCTTGGCGGAGCCGATATTCGAGGAGTGCTGGAAAATCTCCGGCACCGTCAGCCAGCGATTCTCGGGATGGAAGTCCGAGATCGTGAAGCGCGCCACGCGGATCGGCTTCGTGGCGTCATAACTGCTCGCAAAGGAGGCAACGCCCGTTTCCAGCGCGATGGCATGGTTGAAGATCTTGAAGACCGAGCCGAGTTCGTAGACCCCCAGTGTCATGCGATTGAAGCGCGTGTCGGCGTCGGCCTGTCCGGCGGCGTTGGGGTCGAAATCCGGAAGCGAGACCATGGCCACGACTTCGCCGGTCTCAACGTCGAGGACGATGCCGCCCCCGCCAATGGCCTTGAACTTCTCGATCTGGCCGGCCAGCTCCTGGCGGAGAATTTGCTGCACCCGAATATCAATGGACAACCGCAGCGGAGGATTGTCGCCGGCGATCGCGGCATCCATGCTTTTTTCGATGCCCGAGAGGCCGACATTGTCGACGTTGGTGAAGCCGACGATGTGCCCGGCGAGCCGCCCATGGGGATAGACCCGGCGTTCTTCCTGTTCGAAATCGAGGCCGGGAATTCCAAGCCGGTTGACCTCGAATTGCTGACGCGGCGTGAGATTTCGCCGTAGCCAGGCAAAGTTTTTTCCCGAACCGAGACGGGCCGCGATGACATCTTCGCTCAGATCAGGGAGAATCTCGACCAGCCGGTGCGCCGCACCTGCCGGGTCGGCAATCTTGCTGGGATCGGCGAAGAGGGATGCGGTCTTCAGACTCGTGGCCAGCAGAACGCCGTTGCGATCGACGATGTCGGCGCGGGCCATGGTCATGGGGCGGGCGATTTCACGCGACGCGGCGCGACGCAGATCTTCGGTTTCGCTGAACACGGCGAGATCGAACAGGCGCACGCCGACGACGAAGAAAGCGGCCGCCATCAAAGAGCCGCCCACCAGAAGGCGGGTCCGGGCGGTCTCGATTGCCAGTTTCTTGGTGCTGTCGAATGCGATCCGATTGTTCATCGCTGCACACCTCCGGCGGTGGCGGCAGGCATCGTCATCACCTCACGCAGTACATCTTCGAGGGAGCGGGCCATATTCGCGTGATTGACCTTTTCGGCGACGTGCGTCACCGACGGGCGCGAGGCGGGCGCGGCCGGTTTGGCCCTTGGCGCCGCAGCTGGGATCGCGGCCGGCGTCATGACGCCTGCGATATTCGATCCGGATGTCGGGAGTTCGTCTTGTGGCAACACGGGCACGGCACCTGTCCCGGCAATCTGCGCACCGGTGACGGGCAACAGATCGAGATGACGACGGGTCAGCTCCTCGAGCCGTTCGGGCTGATTGAGGAAGCTCCACTCGGCGCGCAGGACGTGGATGGCGTTGCGGTCGTTCCGGATCTCGCGGTTCAGGAGGGCGAGTTCGTCGTCCAGTTCGGACACTTCGAAGGCAACCTGGAACAACGCGCCGCCGGCCGCCGCGGCGAGAACCATAAGGATGAGGGACGTCGGGCGGATCATTCGGCCCCCCTTTTCGTGGACGAGCTCGCCGAACCCCATGAGGGTTCCGCGGTGCGTTCAGCGACCCGCATGCGCGCCGAGCGCGCGCGGGGGTTGAGGGCGGTTTCTGCGTCGCCGGGGCGGATCGCGCGGCGTGAGATAAGACGCCAGGCCGGCGCGCGCCGGTCCGGTTGTTCGGGCATGTGGCGCGAGCCGTGCCCCTCACCGCCGCCACGCGCACGAAGGAACGCTTTGACCGGCCGGTCTTCCAGCGAGTGGAAGGCGACGACGGCCAGCCTGCCGCCGGGGCGAAGAATACGCTCTGCGGCGATCAGACCGCGATCAAGCTCGCCCAGTTCGTCATTCACATGAATGCGAAGTGCCTGGAACGTGCGCGTGGCCGGGTCGATGTGTGAGGTGCGCGATTTGGGGATGACCGCGCGGACGATATCAGCGAGCTGGGCCGTCGTTTCAATCAGCGCCTCGCCGCGTGCCGTGACGATGGCGCGCGCGACCCGTCGCGCATGCCGCTCTTCACCCAGGTTGCGCACGATCCGCAGGAGGTCGGCCTCGTCGGCGGTGTTGACGACGTCGGCGGCGGACTCGCCGGCGCGCTCCATGCGCATGTCGAGCGGGCCGTCCTTGGAGAACGAGAAGCCGCGTTCGGCGGTGTCGATCTGAGGCGACGAGACGCCAAGGTCGAGCGCGACGCCGTCCACGCCAGCGATACCGTTGTTGCGCAACAGCGTGTCCATATCGCCGAAGCGCCCGGCAATAAGATGCAGGCGACCGCTGTATTGAGCGGCGAGTTCGGCATTGCGCGAGATCGCGTCGGGGTCGCGGTCGATCCCCCAGACCGTGCAATTTGCGGCCTCCAGAAGTCCGCGCGTATAGCCGCCGCCGCCCAGCGTGCCGTCGACATAAATGCCGCCGTCACGGGGCGCGAGTGCGGTGAGGACTTCCTCAAGGAGGACAGGGCTGTGCCCGGGAGTCACGGGGACTCCGGATGTGTTGCTGTGACGCGATGAGCGCGCCGCCGTCACGGTTGTCCCCCATCGGATCCGGGTGGGGATCCGGGTCGCAACGTGAGGCCTTTTTCGGCGGCCTGGCGGACCGCGTCGGTTTGATAGGTTTTGAATGCGTCCGGATTCCAGATTTCGAACAACGGGCCTCGCCCGACGAAGGCCGCCTGTTCGGACAGGCCGGCATGGGCAATCAGGGCTTCGGGCAGCATGACTCGCCCTTCGCCGTCGAAGGCCAGTTGCTGGGCATTGGCAAAGAGCGCGGCCGTCAGCGTGTCGTGTTCATCGGAGAACATGTCGTAGGCGTCGACGCCGGCGCCGAGCTTTTCCATCCAGTCCATGCCACCACACTGGACCGCCGGGTGCTTGAACGACGGGAACGCAACAATGCCGTGAAACGCCTGTCCCGAAAGGACAGCACGAAACGCCGCAGGAACGGACACCCGTCCCTTGCGGTCGACCTTGTTGGTAGTGGTCGACAAAAACATCGCCATCGATTCCGCCCACTGCCGAAATTGGTCCGGCAGCTCATGGTCTCCCCGTTGCCCTGGCACATGCGCCAAAATGGGATTGTTTGGGATATCATGGGATAAATTGGGTCGTCAACGTTAAAACCAGTAAAAATCACGAAAAATCAGAGTGCTGCAGGGTCGCGATTTGCCCCCACAAGTAATTGTTCGTCGGATTTCAGCGGACACTCACGAACCCCAAAAGAAGGATCGGCGCATAAAGCGGCAGAACTTTGTTCTCGGAATGTTCTTTTCTTGGGAGAAATATCGTCAGGCGGTCTGTAAGCCGGGTTCTGTCCCCGTTTTCACGGGAGATGGCCATTCATCTGGGACGCCCGTTACCGGACGCCTCGCGCGACCTACCCGGGCAACGGCGCGGAAGTACGCCATATGTCGCCCCTATTCGGTCTTGCTCCCGGTGGGGTTTGCCCTGCCACCCCCGTCGCCGGGGGTGCGGTGCGCTCTTACCGCACCCTTTCACCCTTACCTGCCCGAAGGCAGGCGGTTTGCTTTCTGTGGCACTTTCCCTGGGGTTGCCCCCGCCGGCCGTTAACCGGCACCGTACTTCCGTGGAGCCCGGACTTTCCTCACATGGACGGGTTTCCCCATTGCCCACACGCGGCCATCCGACCGCCTGACGAACGCTTTCCTTAGGCTGAACCGGACGAGGCCGCAACCAGACTATGCATCTGGGCGATCCGCTCTTTCGTCTCATCGTCAAGCGCGCCGTCGAAGCATGACGGGCGAAACCGCCGTTGGAACGCGGATATCACCGCCTTCGCCGTCTGCCTGTCCGTGTCGTAGCCGATCTCCGACAAGGCCACGAGCGGCGCATCGTGGACAGGCGCCTTGTCCTCGACCGCGGTGTTCGCGTCGGGCCACAGACCAACCCCGGCGGCGGCGAGCCGGGCCCATGGAAACAGCTCGCCGGGATCGATCTTGCGGTCGGGCGCGATATCGGAATGGGCGACGACGTTATGTGCGGGGATGGGATGGCGGGCGAGAATGTCCCCGGCCAGCGCGATGAGCGCGGCGATCTGGGCGTCGGGAAAATCCCGATAGCCATAGTCATGACCCGGGTTCGAAAGCTCGATGCCGATCGAGCGGGAATTGATGTCGCGCCAGCCGCGCCAGCAGCCGACCCCGGCATGCCAGGCGCGATCTCCCTCCGCGACCAGCCGCCAACTGGTGCCGTCCTCGTCGAGCAGATAGTGGGCGCTGACCTGTGATGCCGGATCGCAGAGCCAGTCGCGCGCCCGCGTCGTGGGCATCATGCCGGTGTAGTGGATCACCAGCGTGTCGATCTCCGGCGCGTGTCCCTGTTCGGGTTTTCGCGCGCCGCAGTTTGGAGATTGATAATCGGTGTTCATCGCGCCGCGTCGAGGCTCTCGCGCCGTGTTTCCAGATCGAGCCAGCGGTCTTCGGCGGATGTAATCGCGGCCTCGACCTCCACCAGTTTCTTCGCGGCTGTCTCATAGGCCGCAGCATCGCGGACAAACAGGTTCGGATCGGAGAGCGCCTTTTCAAGCTCGGCCCTGGCGTTATCCAGCGCCTTGATCCGGTCCGGCAGAGCACCGAGTTCATGCTCGTCCTTGAAGGTCATTCTGCCGCTTTTGTCCGCCTTCGTGCGCGCGGGCTTGCCAGTGCCCGTTTTTTTGGCCGGCTTGGCGGCCGACTTCGCGACCCGTTTGCGCTGGCGCAGATAGTCGGAATAGCCGCCCGGATATTCCATCACATGGCCGCCGCCCTCGACGGCGATCGTCGAGTTGACGACCCGGTCGAGGAAATCGCGGTCGTGGCTGACCAGCAGAACCGTGCCCTCATAGCTGTCGAGCATGTCCAGCAATACGTCGAGCGTGTCGGCATCGAGATCGTTGGTCGGTTCGTCGAGAACCAGAAGATTGGATGTCTGGGCGAGTATCTTGGCGAGCAGCAGGCGGTTGCGCTCGCCGCCCGACAGGGTTGCGACCGGCGCGCGGGCCTGCTTTTCGTCGAATAGGAAGTCGCGCAGATAGGCCACCACGTGGCGCTGGGTGCCGCGCACGTTGATGGAATCGCCGCCCTGGGGCGCCAGGGTCTCCCAGAGGGTGTCACTGGGGTTGAGCTGCTCGCGGGTCTGGTCGAAGAAGGCCAGCGCCGTATTCTTGGCGCGGCGAAGACGGCCGGAATCCTTTTCCAATTCGCCGATCAGCAGCTTCAGCAGCGTCGTTTTGCCCGCGCCGTTGGGGCCGACGAGGCCGACACGGTCACCCCGCAGAATACGCGTCGAGAAATTGTCGATGATCACGTCGTCGCCGAAGGCCTTGCAGAGATTCTCGCACTCGACGACGAGGCGGCTGCTGATCGGGCCCGCATCGGCCTCGAGCTGGACGAGATCCTGGCCGGTGAGCAGCGCCTTTCGCTGGGCGCGCATACCCTCGAGCTTGGTGAGGCGGCCCTGGTTGCGCCGCCGCCGCGCCGTGACACCCCGTTCGAGCCAGCGCGCCTCGGCTTTCAGTTTCTGGTCGAGCTTCTGGGCCGCGCGGACCTCGGCGTCGGCGACCTGCTCGGTCCAGGTCTCGAATTTGCTGTAGCCCTCCGCATTGTGGCGCACGGCTCCCCGATGTAGCCAGAACGTGTCGGTCGTCATCGCCTCGAGAAATGCCCGGTCATGGCTGATGGTGATGAGCGTCTTGCGCCGGTCGACCAGCTCACGCTCCAGCCATTCGATGGTGGGCAGGTCGAGATGGTTGGTGGGCTCATCCAGCAGCAGCACGTCCGGGTCGCCCAGGAGCGCGCCCGCAATCGCCACCCGGCGAGACTCGCCCCCGGACAGGCTGTTGACGTTCCGCATGCCATCAATGTCGACCCGCGAGAGCGCCGCGTCGACGGCGTGGCGGGGTGCGGTGTCCGCGCTCATGCCCAGTTTGGCCCCCATGCCGGTGACGAAATCCTCGATCAGCATGTCGGCGGGCAGGGGCATGTCCTGGGGCAGGTAGCCGACGGTCAGCCCCGGCTGGATATAGAGCGTGCCTTCATCGGGTTCGATCAGCCCGGCGAGGAGTTTCAGGATGGTCGACTTGCCCGTGCCGTTGCGCCCGACCAGGCAGGCGCGCATCCCCGGCGTGACCGACAGCTCGGCCCCGGTGAACAACGGTGTGCCGCCGAAGCCGACGGCGGCATTCTTCAGCGTGAGGATGGGGGGATCGGCGGCCATGGCAATGGGGCGGGCTATTTGATCCCGCGCGCGGCGCAAATCTTGTCGTAGGCAGCGTTGATCGTGGCCAGCTTGTCGTTGGCGACCTCGACGAATTCCTCGGGCATGCCCTGAGCGATCAGCGTGTCGGGATGGTTCTCGCGCACGAGCTTGCGGTAGGCGGACTTGATGGCGTCATCGTCGGTGTCATGCTGGACGCCGAGGATGGTGTAGGGGTCGGCCGCATCGGGGCCCATATTGCCTTCGCGGATCCGCGCAAAATCCGTCTCGGTGAACCCGAAGATCGCCGATACGTTGCGCAGATAGTTCAGTTCCGCTTCATGGACGCTGCCGTCCGCCTTGGCGATCAGGAACAGGCAGTTCAGCAATTCCTCCAGCACGGCGGGATTGTCCCGGAACATGCCGGCGACCTGCTTGGCATAGAGCTCGTAGCCGTCGGTCGATTTACGGGCCAGGTTGAAGATCTTGGCGACGTTCTGGGTTTCTTCGGATGCCACCTTGAAGACGCGGCGGAAGGCGCGAATTTCATCCGGGGTCACGACGCCGTCGGCCTTCGCGAGTTTCGCGCCCAGAGCGATCACGGCGATGGTGAAGCCGATCTGCTTGGTCGGGTCGCCGCGACACGTATGGGGGAAGCTGCCGCTGCGATGGGAATCGTAGATATGCCCCGCGACCCCGCCGAGCAGCGCGCCCAGCGGACCCCCCAGCGCGAACCCGGCCGCGCCACCCAATACCTTGCCCCAAATGCTCATGGGAGACGTTTAGCGGAAACCGCGCGCCGAAGGAATGGTGGGCGAGAAGCTAGCGCCCGAACACTGTCAATCGGCCTCGTGCCAGATCTTATGCGATTGGGTCTTGTGACCACGTTATATCCAAATCTTCCAGTTCACTCAGGTAAGTCTGAAGGTCCACGAATCCGATGCAAGGACGCGCACCTTTGTCTGTGCATGTTCCTCGCGCGAGTTTCCTGGCCATGATGATGGCTGGTGCGCACGGAATGTATGGGCCCTCGCCGGCGTGAGCCACCAGATCGAAGTTTCTCGATATAAAAGTGCCAGAGGAACTGCGTCCTGTTAGATGCATGAAAAACGCGCTGACATCGCTGCCAAACGGGTCAAACAGACGCGAAATGCGTAGCAACAAAGGAGCAAGTTTCTCAAGGGATGGCAGCAAGTGAAGCCGGGTTAACCAGCTCATTAGCCATAGCCCAAGATGGACAACAGGGACTTCAAGCCCTGCGTAAAAGTTAAGTGACTTCAAATCAGGGTATCTTTTTGTGAACAACTCAAGGTCTGGCACGTCGCAGTTGCCGAACCAACGTCGTCCAACATCGCGAAGGGTTCGCCGGTGGACATCTTGCCAGCCATATACGGTCTTGGTCCGGTCATCCTGCAGCGTCGTGAATGGTTTCCCTGCATAGCTGAGCACAGCAGATGTTGTTGCCAAGCCACGATTGGTGTGCTGCGCGGTAGCGATGCCGTACTCAACGCTTTCCAGGGTCTCAAATGACATTAGGTAGTGATCGATAATGGCGGCGCTCAGACATGGGACGGAACTTGCGCCACTGAGGACCAAAACCCCTTGTTCGGAAGCTTCCTGATTCAGGTCTCCAATACCGGCGACGTAGTCGCGAGCGTCCGACAAGTCGATGTAGTGGCAGCCGGCGGCAATGCATTGCCGCGCCACGTCGTAGGTTTGGTTTTGGAATGGGCCAGAGGTGTGAATGACGATTTCGGGTGTAATCTCTGCAAGCGTCTCTGGCAATCCTGTTCGATAGTCGAACTGCCTCCAGGTCGCCTTATGCTTTGCGCTGGTCAGGCTATTCGCGAACGAACGAGCTTTGTCTGCTGAACGGCCACCGATGATGACCTGTATGGATTTGTCCTCGGCTAGTCTTCGGGCGATATACGCACCGAAATTCCCATATCCGCCAATAATCAATACCCTGCTCACCATGTCGGCTTGATCACCATCAAGCAGAAGATGGCGACCAAGCCCAAGAAGGCGGGCCAACCCAAGACAAACCAAACACGAAACAGAAGTTTGTACCTTTCCGGGAGTGATCCACCCCCATTGAATTGGTCCACCGTGTATTTTAGCGAACGGAGGATCAAG
>JAQCFD010000047.1 GCA_027618305.1 Pseudomonadota bacterium | reverse complement strand
AGGCCATCGCCGACCTGATCGACGGCGTGAATCGCGCGGAAATGGACCAGGTTCTGCTCGGCGTGACCGGCTCGGGCAAGACCTTCACCATGGCCCATGTCATCGCCGAGACCGACCGGCCGGCGCTGATCCTGGCGCCGAACAAGACCCTGGCGGCGCAGCTGTTCGCGGAGATGCGGAGCTTCTTCCCGAACAACGCGGTCGAGTATTTCGTCTCCTATTACGATTATTACCAGCCAGAGGCCTACGTCGCCCGGTCGGACACCTATATCGAGAAGGAATCCTCGATCAACGAGCAGATCGACCGGATGCGCCATGCCGCGACCCGCGCCCTGTTCGAGCGGCGCGACGTGGTAATCGTCGCCTCGGTGTCGTGCATCTACGGCATCGGCGACGCAGAATCCTATCTCAAGATGACCAAGGTCTATCAGGTCGGGGACAAGGTCGACCGGACCCAGATCCTGCGCGACCTGACGGAGCTGCAATACCGGCGCAATGACGCCGCCTTCTTCCGCGGCACCCTGCGCTCACGCGGCGACACGGTGGAAATCTTCCCCGCCCATCTCGACGACCGGGCCTGGCGCCTGTCCCTGTTCGGCGACGAGATCGAGTCGATCCGGGAGTTCGACCCGCTGACCGGCGCGACCATGGGCGATCTCGAGCGGATCACGGTGTTCGCCAACTCCCATTACATCACGCCGAAGCCGACGCTGCTGCAGGCCGGCAAGACCATCAAGGACGAGCTCGCGATCCGTCTCAAGCAGCTCAATGCCGAGGGGAAACTGCTCGAGGCCCAGCGGATCGAACAGCGCACCACCTTCGATCTGGAGATGATCGCGGCCACCGGGTCGTGCCCCGGGATCGAGAATTACTCGCGCCACCTCACCGGCCGCAAGCCGGGCGAGCCGCCGCCCACCCTGTTCGAGTATCTGCCGTCCGACGCGCTGCTGTTTGTCGACGAATCCCACATCACCGTGCCCCAGCTGGGCGGCATGTTCCGGGGCGATCTGGCGCGCAAGGGCACCCTGGCCGATTTCGGATTCCGCCTGCCGTCCTGCGTCGACAACCGGCCGCTGAAATTCGAGGAATGGTACGCGATGCGGCCCCAGACCATCTACCTCTCGGCCACCCCGAGCGACTGGGAGATGAACCAGACCGGTGGCGTCTTCGCCGAACAGGTCGTTCGGCCCACGGGCCTGACCGATCCGGTCTGCATCATTCGCCCGGTCGAGACCCAGGTGGATGATCTGATCGCCGAATGCCGGGAGGTTGCCGCCGCGGGCTACCGGGTGCTGGTCACCACCCTGACCAAGCGGATGTCGGAGGATCTGACCGAATATATGCACGAGCAGGGCCTGCGGGTCCGCTACATGCATTCAGACATCGAGACTCTGGAGCGGATCGAAATCCTGCGCGACCTGCGGCTCGGTGTCTTCGACATCCTGATCGGCATCAACCTGCTGCGCGAGGGGCTCGATATCCCCGAATGCGCCCTGGTCGCGATTCTCGATGCCGACAAGGAAGGCTATCTGCGCTCCAAGACATCGCTCGTGCAGACCATCGGCCGGGCCGCGCGCAACGTGGACGGCCGGGTGATCCTGTATGCGGACGTCATGACCAACAGCCTCAAAGGAGCACTCGAGGAGACCGCGCGGCGACGCGAGAAGCAGGAGGCCTACAACGCCGCGAACGGCATCACGCCGGAATCGATCCGCTCCAACATCACCGACATCCTGAAATCCGTGTTCGAGCGTGACCGGGTCACGGTCGAGATCGATGATGACGAGACCTCCCATCTCGTCGGCAAGGATCTGCAGACCTACATGGCCGACCTCGAACAGCGCATGCACACCGCCGCGGCGGATCTGGAATTCGAGGAAGCCGCGCGCCTGCGCGACGAGATCAAGCGGCTGGAGGCCCAGGAACTGATGGCGATGGGCGCGGATCTGGACGGCTCGCCCTTTGCGGAAAATGGGAACGCCGGTGCCATGCTGGCGGCGCAGCGTGCGGCCCGCACCAAGGCCAACATGACCAAGCGCCCGGAATCAGGCGGCAGCAAAGGCGGACGGGGCAAAGGCGGGCGCAAGCGCCGGTCGCGCTAGTCCCCAGAAACCGGCTAGTTCCCAGAAACAGGCGTGACCGCCCCGATCTGCTGCAGTAGCGCCAGACGGTCGCCCAGCACCCAGACTTTCTTGATCTTCCCGCCGGCCATGGTGAACATGGCGACCCCGGCATATTCGATGCGCACGCCCGTCGCCGCATGGTCGAACAGCGGACCGTCATGGGTCCCGGTGTAGGTCAGGCGCGCGACGGCCCGGTCGTCGGTGGCGACAATCTCGTCGATCCGGTTGTGGAAATCCGGAAAGGCATCGCGGATTGTCTGCATGTAGCCCGCGAAGCCGTTATGCCCGGTCACCTGCAGGCCGATGGACCCACGAAAATCTATTGTCGGGTCGAGGATGTCGCGCATGGTCGCGTCATCCCATCTGTTCCACATGACATTGAAGAAGGTCTCAACCAGGCGGCGGTTGTTGTCGGCGGCCGTCATAAAGGGGGGCGCCCCTATTTCTTCTTCTTCCGCTTGCTGAACAGGTCTGCCATCCAGCTGCGGTAGTCGAGCCGTTCCTTGTATTTCTGATGGTAATCCTCGGCCTCCCAGAAGGTCGGGGCCGGCTCGATCGTGGTGACGATCGGTGCCGCATACTTGCCCGAGGCCTCCATGGCGGCCTTCGAGACACGCGCAGCATTCTCCTGATAGGGATCATGGGTGAAGATGCACGAGCGGTACTGGGTGCCCACGTCGGGGCCCTGGCAGTTTACCTGGGTCGGATCGTGAATTTCCCAGAAGATGTCGAGCAGGGTCTCATAGGTCACGACCGTCGGGTCGAACTCCATATGCACGACCTCGGCGTGGCCGGTGTTCGTGTGGCAGACCTCTTCATAGGTGGGATTCTTCTTGGTGCCGCCCGTATAGCCGACCCAGGTGCCGAGCACGCCTTCAACCTGATCGAAGAGACGCTGGGGATCCCAGAAGCAGCCGGCGCCAAACGTCGCGAGCGCAACATATTTTCTACTCATATCCAGAATCCTCCTGCCCGCATGACATAGGCGCGGCGCCGCGCGGACACAATGGGCAGACCGGCGGGCAGACCGGCGGGCAGACCGGGGGCCGGACCGGCACCCGCGACCTGCCTAATTCGCGGATGGCTCGGCCAGGATCGCCACCCGGCCACCGCTCATGAGTTCGATTCCGGCCCCCTTCAAGGCGGCATAGGCGGCGCTATTCACCTCGAACCGGGTGCGGAAGTAACGCGAGCTGGGCACCCAGTAGCGCAGGCCGAGAATGATGCCGCCATAGCTGAAATCATGAATGCCGACCTGGGGCGCGCTGCCCTCGGCCATGTCCGGATAATCCGCAAGCGCTTTGGCGATGGCCGCGATGGCGACTTCGGGGTCGCTTCCCGCTGCGATCACGATCTGGGATTCGACGATCCGGTGGGCCGCGGAATTGACCAGTATTTCCCCAACCACCTTGCGGTTCGGGATGGTGATCTTCTCCTGATCCTCACCGATCAGGGTGGTCATCGACAGACTGACCTCGTCCACGACGCCGCTGACATCCTGTACCAGGATCGTGTCGCCGACGGTGAAGGGCCGGGTCAGGATGATCACCAGACCGGCGCCGTAATTCGACACCGGGCCCTGGATGGCGAAGGATAGACCCAGGGCGGCCGCGCCGCCGAGTGCGACGATCGGCGCGATGTCGATGCCGAAATTGCTTAACGTGATGATCACCACGATGACGACAAGCAGGATCTTCACCGCGTTGCCCGCGAAGCGCGACAGGGTGACATCCAGCTCCTTGCGGGCGCACAAGTTCGTGATCCGCCGGCCGACGAAGCCTGCGAATTTGAGCCCGATGAACAGAATCACCAGCGCGCCGATGATCTGCAGCCCGTAGGCAATCGCGAACTCGGCGGCGATCTCGATGATCGCGCCTACCATTTCGAGCTGAGTTTCGACTGTTTCTTCCATGCTGCTTTCCCTTTTTTCCGACACCCTGGCAATGTCCTGCCCACGGCCCGGGACAAACGCCCCCAAACCTATCGCCAAACACCCGGTCGTACCAACCGTTGAAAGCGCGAATGTCGTCCACAGCCGGCATGTTATCGGTCAACAAAGTATGGCTTATTCGCGACAAACTTCTTGAAACAGGCGCGATAGATCGCGATGTACGGGCATAGCGAAACCCTGGCGATTCCGCCCGGCGCGATCGGGGCCTGCATCCCGGGAGAATAAAGATCAGTTACACCGGCTTTCTTCTGGCGGCGATCGGACTCGCACTGCTGCTGTTCTCGGCGGACTTCATGGTCCGCGGGGCCGTCGGCCTTGCGCGGCGCATCGGCATGTCGCCCCTGATTATCGGCCTGTCGGTGATCGCCATCGGCACGTCCGCGCCGGAGCTCGTCACCACGCTCACCGCGACCCTGGAGGGAGCACCGGACCTCGCATTGGGCAACGTGGTCGGCAGCAACCTGGCGAACATGTTGCTGATCCTCGGGGTCGCTGCGCTGCTGCGGCCGATCGCCTGCACGCCGAAGGTGATCCGGCGCGACGGGTCAATGGTCCTGGGTGCGACGGCGTTGTTCGTGGCCATCGCGATGACCGGCATGTTCGTGCTGTGGCACGGGCTCATCCTGGTCGCCGCTCTGTTTCTGTATCTCTACCTCACCTACCGGGCCGAAAACGCCAATATCGATAACGGACCAACACCAACAACAACAGACGACGTGTCGGGCGTGCCCGACAGGGTGATGGTCGGCGTGATCTATCTGCTCGGCGGCCTGGCGGGAACGGTGATCGGCGCCAAGCTGCTGGTCGATGGCGGCGTGAGCGTCGCCGAATCCTTCGGGGTCTCGAAGACCATCATCGGCCTGACCCTGGTCGCGGTCGGCACCAGTCTGCCGGAACTCGCCATCGTGATCGTCGCCAGCCTGCGCGGACACAGCGATGTGGCGCTCGGCAATGTCCTGGGCAGCAATATCTTCAACCTGCTGGGCATCACGGGCATCGTGGCGATCGTCTCACCCCTGCCCGTGCCGGACCTGCTGTTGTCCTTCGACCTGTGGGTGCTGCTGGGTGTGACCGCTCTGCTGTTGCCACTGATGCTGACCGGGGGCCGCCTCTGTCGCTGGGAGGGCGGCGCGCTCGTCTTCCTCTACGCCGTGTATTTGGCGTTCCAGTTCGACAGCATTCGCTCCATGATCAGCTGACGTTGCCCGCGCTCCGCGCAACGCCGCAAATGCGTGTAACTTGTGGTCCGGGCCGCCCCACGGGTATTTAGCTGGATCCATGACCGAGCAAGCCGAACCCAGCAACACGGAAACCCCGGAAACCGGCGAAACCGCCGGCGAAGAGCCACCGCGCGGCGTTGCGGTCATTCGTGAACATTTGGCGACCCTGCCCCACGGCCCCGGCGTCTACCGAATGCTGAACGCGGCGGGGGACGCGCTGTATGTGGGCAAAGCCCGGAGCCTGCGCCGGCGCGTCACGAACTACACCCAGCTCGCCCGCCTGCCCTACCGGTTGCAACGCATGGTCGCGGAAACCGTCGACCTCGAAGTGGTCACGACCCACACCGAAGCCGAAGCACTGCTGCTTGAATCCAACATGATCAAGCGGCTGGCACCCCGCTACAACGTGCTGCTGCGCGACGACAAGAGCTTCCCCTACATCCTGATCACCGGGCATATGGACCGGCAGACCACCAAGACCGGGGCCGACCCCGATGCCCGCAAGGCACGCCGGATCCTCAAGACCCGTCGCCAGAGCCGGTCCGGCGCCGATCCGGCCGAGTGGCCCGGGGTGATCAAGTATCGCGGCGCGCGGACCCTGCCGGGCGAGTATTTCGGCCCCTTCGCGTCTGCCGGCTCGGTAAACCGGACTCTCAATGCCCTGGAGCGCGCGTTTCTGCTGCGCAGCTGTTCGGATGCGGTGTTCTCCAGCCGCAGCCGACCGTGCCTGAAATACCAGCTCAAGCGATGTGCGGCACCCTGCGTCGGCCAGGTGAGTGCCGACGAATATGCGACGCTGGTCGATCAGGCGCGCAACTTCCTGACGGGCCGTTCGCGCGAAGTGCAGGACGAGTTGGTGGCGGCGATGCAGGACGCGTCCGAGAAAACCGAATTCGAGGCCGCGGCCCGTTTCCGCGACCGGGTTCGCGCCATGACCCAGATCCAGTCCAACCAGGACATCAACATCGAGAATCTAGACATCAGCGACGCCGATATCGTCGCCGCCGAGCAGGATAGCGGGCGCACCTGTATCCAGGTCTTCTTCTTCCGGGCCGGGCGCAATTATGGCAACCGCGCCTATTTCCCGCGCCATGACAAATCGGTGCCTCTGGAGGATGTGCTCGGCGCGTTCCTGGGCCAGTTCTACGAAAACAAGCCCGCCCCGCCGGCCATCTTCCTCAGTCACAAACCCTCGGAGATCGCCCTGATTGCCGAGGCGCTCGGCGTGCGCGCCGAACGCAAGGTCGCGATCACCGTTCCCCAGCGCGGTGCCAAGCGCAAGCTGGTCGAACATGCCCGCACCAATGCCCGCGATGCGCTCGGCCGCCAGCTTGCGGAAAACGCCACCCACCGGGACCTGCTGGCCGGGGTGGCGGAACTGTTCGGCCTCGACGGGCCACCGGGGCGGATCGAGGTATATGACAACTCCCATATCCGCGGCGCCCATGCGACGGGCGCCATGATCGTGGCCGGCCCCGAAGGCTTCACGAAGGCAAATTATCGCAGGTTCAACATCAAGGGGGCGGCGACGGCGGACGCGGACGGCTACAGCCAGGGCGACGATTACGCGATGATGCGCGAGGTCCTGCACCGCCGTTTCACCCGTGCCCTGAAGGAAGACCCGGAGCGCAGCCGCGGGCAGTGGCCGGACCTGATCCTGATCGACGGCGGCAAGGGGCAGCTGACCGCGACCCTCGAGGCGTTGCAGGAACTCGGCATCGACGATGTGCCCACCGTCGCCATCGCCAAGGGGCCGGACCGGAATGCCGGGCGCGAGCATTTCTTTGTCGCCGATGGCGACCCTGAAGGCTTCCAACTGCCGCATGACGACCCGGTCCTGTATTATCTGCAGCGCCTGCGCGACGAATCCCATCGTTTCGTGATCGGCGCCCATCGCCAGAAACGATCGAAGGCCATATCGAAAAACCCGCTCGACGAGGTGCCGGGTGTCGGTGCGCGACGCAAGCGCGCGCTGCTCAACCATTTCGGATCCGCCCGCGCGGTGGCGCGCGCCGGCCTGCATGATCTGGGACAGGTCGACGGGATCAGCGACACGGTCGCGCGGCGCATCTATGATTTCTTCCACACCAACGAACAGTGACCCGGAGCGGCGCCCTCGGCGTGGACACCTGACCATGACCCTTCCAAATATCCTCACCCTGTCACGCGTCGCGCTGATCCCCATCGTCGTCCTGATGCTGTTCGCGGACGACCCGTTCATGCGCTGGTGGGCCTTCGGGCTGTTCACGCTGCTCTCCGTGACGGATTATTTCGACGGGTATCTGGCCCGCGCGCTCGACCAGTCCAGCGCGCTCGGGGCGCTGATGGATCCGATTGCCGACAAGGTGCTGGTCGCCGCGCTCACCGTCGCACTCGTCGCGCGTGGCGATATCGCCGGCTGGGACGTGGCCGGCGCGATCCTGATCCTGTGCCGGGAGTTCCTGGTGTCGGGATTGCGCGAGTTCCTGGCCCAGCGCGACCTGCCCCTCCCCGTCACGAAACTCGCAAAATGGAAGACCACGGCCCAGCTCGTCGCCCTGGCGCTGCTGATCCTCGCGCCGCTCGCCACGCCCGACCAGCTGCTCGGAATCTCCGGGATCTGGTGGGTCGCGACGGCGCTGACCCTGATTACCGGCGTCGACTATGTCCGCTCGGCAGCCCGGCAACTCAAACCTGCCACGGGAGGCCAGTGATGCGCATTGCAGGTATCGTCGGCTGGCATGACAGCGGCAAGACCACGCTGGTGGTCCAACTGGTCGCCGAACTGACGGCCCGGGGCTATCGCGTCTCGACGGTCAAGCATGCTCATCATGTCTTCGACGTCGACACGCCCGGCAAGGACAGCTGGAAACACAGAGAGTCCGGCGCGACCGAAGTCATGGTCGGCTCCTCCACCCGCTGGGCGCTGATGCACGAGTTGCGCGGCGATGATGAACCCTCAACCCGGGAGCTTGTTGCGAAGATGAGCCCGGTCGATCTGGTGCTGGTCGAGGGCTTCAAGAATGACGATCACGAAAAGATCGAGGTCTATCGGCAGGGCCTCGAAGACCCGCCGATCGCCCTGCGTGACCCGACGATCGTCGCCCTGGCCGACGACGGGACGACGACGGACCTGCCCGACCGGGTCCAGCGCCTCAATGCCGGCGACCCGGCTGCCGTCGCTGACTTCATTGAGGAACATTGGGGCCTGACCCGCCCGTTCGCCCCGAAGACTGCTGACGCAGCATCCGGGGCCGCGTAGCCCGATGGCGCAGCTCTCCGACGACTGCTTCGAGACCGACGGCGGCTTGATATCTGCCGACGAGGCCCTGGCGCTGCTGGCGACCCGGCTCGCGACCATCGTCGGCACCGAGAATGTCACACTCCACACAGCCGTCGGGCGCATCCTGGCGGACGACATCCAGTCGGACCGGGCCGTGCCGCCCCATGACAATTCGGCGGTCGATGGCTACGCGGTTTACTTCAACGATCTCGCGCCCGACGATGAGACGACCCTGCCGGTCGCCGGCCGGGTCACCGCGGGGCATCCTCTTGACGGGCCTGCACCGCGGGGCAGCGCGGTGCGGATCTTCACCGGCGCCCCCATCCCTGCCGGTGACAACGGGGGACCCGACGATCACAACGGGGGACCGGACACGGTGTTAATGCAGGAAGATTGTCGCATCGAGGACCGGGGTGGACAGACCCACGTCGTCATCCCTGCGGGGATATCACGTGGCGCGAACCGCCGGGACAGCGGCGAGGATGTCGCCCCGGGCCAGGTCATTTTGCGGGCAGGCCAGCGGCTGAGACCCCAGGACATCGGACTTGCCGCGTCAATCGGACGGGCGGCGCTGCCCGTCTTCAAGAAGCTCGTCGTTGGCGTGCTGTCGACCGGGGACGAGGTGTTCGAGCCGGACACCGATGCGCCGGCCGGCGGGATCTACGACGCCAACCGCCATGCGCTCATGGCTGCCCTGTCGGACCTGGGCTGCGATGTGCGGGACTATGGAATCATCCCCGATGATGCCGACCGCATCGAGAACACGCTGAAGACCGCCGCGGCGGATTGCGACGCCATCGTTTCCTCGGCAGGCATGTCCGTCGGCGACGAGGATCATCTGGCGGCCAGCGTCGACCGGCTGGGCACGCTGCATTTCTGGAAGGTCGCGATCAAGCCGGGGCGGCCGGTGGCGTTCGGGCGGATCGGCGACACGCCCTTCATCGGCCTGCCGGGCAACCCGGCGGCGATGATGGTGACGTTTCTGCGCCTGGCCCGCCCCGCATTGCTGAGGCTCGGCGGGGCCACGGATGTGTCGCCGCGCCTCTACCAGGTCCGCGCCGGGTTCACACACGCCAAGAAGGAGCGGCGGCGTGAGTATGTCCGCGTCGGCCTTGAGGTCGGCGACGACGGGGTGCTGGTGGCACGCAAACACCCGCGCAGCGGCGCCGGCGTTCTGATGTCGATGGTCGAGTCCGAGGGGTTGGTTGAATTGCCGGAAGACATGACCCAACTCACGCCGGGAACGATGGTATCCTTTCTTCCCTTCACGGAAGTGGCGCGATGAAAATTCTCTACTTTGCCTGGATGCGGCAACGGATCGGCCTGTCCACCGAGGCGGTCGAACTGCCCGCGGACGTCACGACGGTCGACGATCTGATCGACTGGCTGATCGGCCGGGGCGACGGCTACGCCGCCGCTTTCGAGAAACGCGATGTGATCAGGTCGGCCGTGAACCAGGACTATGTCCCGTTCGACCATCCGATCAAAGACACGGACGAGATTGCGTTCTTTCCCCCGGTCACCGGGGGCTGACGGGCGTGCTGCGATGATCCGCGTGCAGGAGGAGGACTTCGACATCGGGGCCGAGATTGCGGCCCTGACCGAAGGGAAAACGGCGATCGGCGGCGTGGCGACGTTCACCGGCCTGGTGCGCGACATGGCGCCGGTCGACGGGTCGGACCAGCCGGTCAGCGCCATGACCCTGGAACATTATCCGGGCATGACGGAGAAGAAGCTCGCGGAGATCGAGGCCGAGGCGAACCGCCGCTGGCCGCTGGATGGGAGCGTGATCATCCACCGCTACGGGCGGCTGGAGCCGGGCGATCTGATCGTGCTGGTGGCCTGTGCATCGGCCCACCGCCAGGCTGCATTCGATGCCTGCCAGTTCCTGATGGACTGGCTGAAAACGGACGCGCCGTTCTGGAAACTTGAAGACACCGACGCGGGCGGGGTGTGGGTCGAGACGCGCGCGACCGACGATGCCGCCGCCGCGCGCTGGAACCAAACGCCGGAAAGCGAATAACCCGGCGATATTCGGCGTTTATTCCGCCGCGACCGCCGCCGCGCGACCATTCACCAGATCGTCGTAATCCTGCATCAACGTCTTGGTGATCTCCCCGACCGTAAATGTGTGATCATCGGCGATCTTCGCGATCGGGGTCACCTCGGCCGCTGTGCCCGTGACGAACATCTCGGTAGCATCGTTCAGCTCTTCGGGCATGATCGCGCGTTCGATGACTTCGAACCCGCGCTTCTTCGCAAGCCCGATCACGGACTGGCGGGTGATGCCGTTCAGAAAACAGTCGGGCGTGGGCGTGTGAATCTTGCCGTCGATAACCAGGAACATGTTGGCGCCCGTGGTCTCGGCGAGCTGTCCGCGCCAGTCCAGCATCAGGGCGTCGGAATAGCCCTTCGCCTCGGCCGCATGCTTCGACAGGGTGCAGATCATGTAGAGGCCCGCCGCCTTGGCGGACACCGGTGCAGTCTTTGGGTCCGGCCGGCGATAAATCGCCCAGTCGATCTCGATACCCTTCATCCGGGCTTCGGGCGTGAAGTAGGACGGCCATTCCCAAACGGCGATCGCGGCCTGGATCTGGCATTTCTGCGCCGACACGCCCATCTGCTCCGGGCCGCGCCAGGCAATCGGGCGGAGATAGGCATTGGTCAGACCGGCGCGGCTGAGCGCCTCGCGGCACGCATCGTCGAGTTCCGCGATCGAGTAAGGCACGTCGAAACCGAGAATCTTGCCCGATTTGTGCAGGCGTTCATTGTGGGCCGTGAGTTCGAAAATTTCACCGTTGTAGGCGCGCATGCCTTCGAATACGGCGGAGGCGTAGTGCAGCGCATGATTCAGAACATGCAGCTTGGCGTCGGCCCAGGGGACAAAGTCGCCGTTGAACCAGATCACCCCTTCGCGATCATCATAGGAAGTTTCGTGCATCTCTCAGCCCTCGAAATATATGTTCCCGGGAACCAAACCCAGGGACGGAAAGTTACCTCAAAAGGTTGCGTCAGGTAACATTGCAATCTAATTAAGTCAATATGGTTGACCTTAAATCAAGCCCCGATACGCCACCGCTCCGCGAAGAAGACCTCCGCCAGGGCATCGAACTCATGTTCTACGCCTACCGGGATTTCACCGGCGAACCCGACGCGATCCTCGAACAATATTCGCTCGGCCGGGCCCATCACCGGGTGATCTACTTCGTCGGTCGCAATCCCGGCATCAGTGTCACCGAGCTGCTGGACATCCTGCGGATCACGAAACAAAGCCTGTCGCGGGTGCTTGGCAAACTGATCGAAGACGAGTTCATCAACCAGCGCGCCAACCCAGCCGATCGTCGGCGCAAACAGCTCACGCTGTCCGACAAGGGCAAGGCCCTGGAACATGCCCTCACCTCGACCCAGATGGACCGATTCGTGCGCGCGTACCGCGAGGCCGGTGACGATGCCGTCGAAGGGTTCCGGCGCGTGCTGACGAGCATCATCAATCCCGAGGACCGCGCCCGGGTCCGTCCCGCAACAATTCGCCGCCCCTAGAGACGGAATCGCGGATCGGAGATAGAGTCCCGACGCGATGGAAGAAAGCCCGCATATACTCGTCGTCGACGATGATCGCCGCCTCCGGGACCTGCTGCAGCGGTTCCTTTCGGAAAACGGGTTCCGCGTCACCGCGGCAGGCAGCGCGGCCCAGGCGCGAGAGAAGCTGGAAAGCTTTCAATTCGACCTCCTTGTCCTCGATGTGATGATGCCCGGCGAAACCGGCCTCGATCTCACCTCCGGGTTGCGCGAGACCAACCCGGTCCCGATCCTGCTGCTGACCGCGATGGCCGAACCCGAAAACAGGATCGATGGCCTCGAACGCGGCGCCGACGATTATCTGACCAAGCCATTCGAACCGCGCGAGCTGGTGGCGCGCATCCGGTCGATCCTGCGCCGCGCACAGGTCAATGTGAGTGAAACCACCGCATTCAGCTTCGGCACCCACAGCTATGATACACAACGCCAGATTCTGACCGGCCCGGACGGCATGATCCCCCTGACCGGTGCCGAGTCGCGGTTGCTCGACGTCCTCCTGGGTTCGCCCGGCGTCCCGGTCAATCGTGATACGCTCCAGGAAAGAAGCGGAATCACCGGCAGCGCCCGCGCGGTTGATGTGCAGGTCACTCGGCTCCGCCGCAAGATCGAACCCAACCCACGAACCCCGCGTTACCTGCAAACGATCCGGGGACAAGGCTACGTTCTATGGCCCGACTAGACGCGCTCACGCGCGTGCCGCGCATCCTAAGGCTGACCCTCAAGCAGCTTCTGCCACGCGGCCTGCTTGCGCGCTCCCTGCTGATCATCGTCGTTCCCCTGGTCCTGCTCCAGGTGGTGAGCGGCGTGATTTTTTATGACCGACACTGGTCGAATGTCAGCCGCCATCGTGCGACCGCGCTGGCCGGCGATATCTCCATGGTTCTGGGGCTGATCGACCAGAACCCGGGGTCGAACAACCAGCCCCAAATATTTGAACTTGCACGCCGCACGCTCGATCTGATCTTCGCATATGAGGCGGGAACAATTCTGCCCAACACCCAATTTCAGCCGAACGGAAATCTCGAGGTCACCCTGTCCCGTTCGTTGCGCGAAATCGTACGTCGGCCTTTTGTGATCGATACAGGCAGCCAGCGCGACCGGGTTCTGATCGACATTCAACTACCCGCCGGGGTCCTGAAGGTGTCGGCGAATGAAGAGCGACTGATCAGTTCGACGACCAAGATCTTTATTTTCTGGATGGTTGGAACGTCCCTGATTCTGTTCGCGGTCGCGACCCTGTTCATGCGCAATCAGGTGAGCCCCATACGCCGCCTGGCAACCGCGGCGGAGAATTTTGGCAAGGGCCGGGACACCCCCAACTTCAAACCTTCGGGCGCGGCCGAAGTGCGGCAGGCGGCCAGCGCGTTCATGGCGATGCGCAATCGACTGGAACGGCAAATTCAGCAACGCACCGACATGCTCTCCGGGGTCAGCCACGACCTGCGCACGCCCCTGACCCGGATGAAGCTGCAACTCGCGATGTTGAATCGAAACACCGAAATCGACGAGCTCAATTCCGATGTGGCCGCCATGGAAAGCATGATCGAGGGCTATCTGAATTTCGCCCGGGGCGAAGGCACCGAGGAGCGGCAAGTCGTCGACGCCGGCGCACTGCTCGAAGAAGTGGCCCATGACGCGCGCCGGAACGGCGCGGATATCTCGGTGCACATCGAGGAGACTGTAGAACTGCCCCTGGCGCGAGCCGCCATACGACGCTGCCTCACCAACCTTGCCGACAACGCGGCACGCTACGCCGAGACGATCGAAATGGGTTTGTGCCGCAACGGCAGCGTTCTCGAGATCACGGTTGACGACAACGGCCCCGGAATCCCCGAAGACATGCGTGATGACGTGTTCCGACCCTTCTTCCGTCTGGATCAGTCGCGCAACATGGAAACCGGCGGCACAGGCCTCGGACTGTCGATTGCCCAGGACATCGTTCACGGGCATGGCGGCGAGATCAGCCTTGGGGAATCACCAGCCGGTGGCCTGCGGGTCCTGGTTCGAATCCCGATCTAGGCGTTTCCCGATCCAGGCGTTTCCCGATCCAGGCGTTTCGACGTGAAACGACGCCGCGGCGATCAGAACAGACGGCCACCATTCGGCACCGGCTGATCGACGTTCAGCAAGATCACGGCGCCACCGGAATCCGGAAAACCAAGCACCAGGATTTCCGACATGAACTTGCCGATCTGACGGGGCGGAAAGTTCACAACGGCGGCGACCTGGCGGCCGACCAGAACTTCGGGCGTGTAGTGAATGGTCAGTTGCGCCGATGTTTTCCGAATTCCGATCTCATCTCCCAGATCGACCCACAGCTTGATCGCCGGACGGTGGGCTTCCGGAAATGGCTGCGCATCCACGATCGTGCCGACCCGGATGTCCACTTTCTGGAAATCATCGTCCGTGATCTCGTTCATTGCGCCGCGCTCCTCGTCCCGGAATTGCCAAGACGAAGCAGCGGACCGACCAAATCGATCGCGCGACGCAAATTGCGATCGAGCGAAGCCATGGTGACGGACAGATCGGGCGTGTCATCGCGCAACCAGTCCCGTTGCGTGGCCAGCCAGACCGCGGAAAGCGCCTTGGCAAAGATCACGCCGGGAAGGCCCTTATGCGGATACCCTGCGGCGGCGGCCAGGAACGCAAACGAACGCTGACTTTGCGGCAGTCGCGCCAGCAGCGTCCGCGGGGCACCCGGAACCTCACGGATCAGGCGCACAACCGCATCCCGATGGACCTGGAGCAATTCGAACCGGCGCATCAGGATATCCAGAAGCTCGTCATACCGCACCGCTGCATCCAACCCCGGTTCCGCGTCGGCGCACGCAGCCACATCGACGCGGCGGGCATAGGCATCCAGCAACTGGCCCCGATCGGCGCATAGCCCATAGACCTCTGATACCGCCATCCCGGCCTGTAACGCGACGGAATCACGTGTGATCGCCGACCAGCCATCGCGCGCGACCATGTCGAGCATGGCGTCGATCAGCCGGTCGATCGGCGGGGCCGAATTGTCTTGCCTGTCATCTGTCATATGCGCTCCGACATGGACCGAAACCTAGGGCAGACAAACCGCCCTGTTAAGGGAAACGCTAACCGGCGAGTTCGCGGGAGCGTTCGGTCGCGCGCAGGATCGCCCGCGTCATCAGCTCCGTGAGCCCCTCGTCCGCCATCAAAATAT
>JAQCFD010000046.1 GCA_027618305.1 Pseudomonadota bacterium | reverse complement strand
GTTTCCTCCCAGGTCTCGCGCACGGCGCCCGCCGCGATGGCTCGGGCGCGGGTCGGGTTGGCGGCGGCCCGTTCGAGCCGTGCCTGCACGTCTGCGGGCAGATCGGTCACGGGTTTCAGCTTGCCGTCATTCTTCTCCACCCGACCGCCGGGAAACACATAGGCGTGGGGCATGAAGACATGGTTGCGGTGACGCCGCCCCATCAGCACCTCGATGGTGCCCCGGCGGCGGCGCCAGACCACCATGGTCGCGGCGTCGACGGGGCGCCGCGAGCGGTTGGGTTTCTCGGCCATGCCTGGCGGACCCCGGGACGCTATTTGACCGTCGAGAAGGAGGTCGGCACCAGATAGCGGTTCTGCTGGTCGATGACCCGGTGGCCGTTGGCGGCCTGGTAGAGCGGCCAGCGCGGATCGGCGACGGCCTTCGCCTGGCGTGCCTCGCGCTCACCCTGGCTGTCCCAATACCAGAGATGGACCACCTGGTTGATCTTGCCGGTGATCGACGAGAAGTAACCGATCAGCTGCCAGCCCGCATCGTCGATAACCGGCTTGGCCAGGGCCTTGGTGATCGCCACATAGTTGGGCACCTGGGTGTAGGCAATGGTGTAGGTGCGCTCATCGACGAAGCCCTTGGGGCTGCCGTTGCCCATGAAGGCAAACGGCTCGACCACGTCGGTCGCCTGGAGCAGCCGGTTGGACTGGGAGACCAGCTTGTCGGAGCTGCCCTGGCGATATTCGGTCCATTCCGGGTCATTGTAGAGGGACGCCCGGCAGTCCTGGCGGACTTGCGCGTTCTCCCATTTCCAATAATGCACGACCGAATTGATTTCCCCGGTCTCGACCGTGTAGTAGCCGGCGGGCTCGAACCCGTGCTTGCGCTGCAGCGGCTGGCCGACTTCCTCGACATTCTTCAGGAATGCCGGCATCTGGCCCGGCTGGATGGCATAGCGGCGTGCGTCGACGATCATCGGAATTTCCCCCAGAAAAGCGTTTTTTGTGCGGGCCACGCATGGTTGTCGCCCGACCTTATGAGTGTATCGTGACATGCCGCGATGTCGGTTGAAAGACGGAGTTGTTGCATGGAAGAGGCGCGTATTCTGGAGGTGATCGAGACCGGGGCGATCCTGGGGGAAAGCCCGGTCTGGTCGCCGGGGGAGGGCGTGCTCTGGTGGCTCGACATCAAGGCGCCGGCGCTGCACCGCTATGACCCAGCGACCGGCACTAATGACAGCTGGCCACTGCCCCAGGAGACGGGCTCGATTGTTCTTCGCAAGGGTGGCGGGCTGGTGGGCGCGCTGCGCGGCGGCTTCGCGTTCCTCGATGTGGGTGTACCTGGCGAGATGATCCGGCCCGACTGGATCGGCGATCCCGAGCCCGACCGGCCCCTGAACCGCCTGAATGACGGCCGCGCCGATCGCCAGGGGCGTTTCTGGGCGGGATCGATGCACGATCCCGACGGGCCGCCCGAGACCTATTTCGAGCGTGAACCCGTCGGCGCGTTTCATCGTCTGGATGCAGACGGCAGCATGCACCGGATGATCGACGGGATACTGGTGTCCAACGGGCTGTGCTGGTCCCCCGATGGCAAGACCATGTATGCGGCGAATTCCCCGACCCGGATCATGCGCGCGTGGGATTACGACCTGGGGACAGGGGACATCGAGAACGAGCGCGTGTTCGCCACTTTTCCGGAAGAAGACGGACGTGGCACGCCCGACGGTGCGATCGTCGATGCCGAAGGCGGCGTCTGGGTCGCGGAGTTTCGCGCCGGCCGGGTTACAAGGCTGACCCCCGACGGCGCGGTGGACCGAATGATCACGCTGCCGGTCAGCCGGGTGACTTGTCCCATGTTTGGCGGGCCGGGTCTGGCGACGCTGTATGTCACCACCGCGAAGATCATGCTGAGCCCCGATGAGCTGGCACGTGAGCCGCTTGCGGGCGCGCTGTTCGCCATCGATGCCGGCGTCTCCGGGCTGCCCGAGACCGCCTATCCGGGTTGAGTAGGCGGGTAAACACCTCTCCTTCGACAGGCTCAGGATGAGGTGTTTTCGCGCTGTGGCGTGGTCGTCGATCTCCTCATGCTGTGCTTGTCGAAGCATGAGGATGTTGCGAGATGCCCGGATCAAGTCCGGGCATGACGAAGTAGAGAATGTGTTCGCAAAAAGTTCGTCATACGCGGGCTTGATCCGCGTATCTCTTGCACGGTTCTTACCGGGTCGAAAGATGCCCGGATCAAGTCCGGGCATGACGATTGAAAGGGTTGCGCCGATTTTGATGTTTGATCGGCACGAAATGGTCTCAATCCGGTCACCCGACCGCCCTGTTGCACCGTCAGTTTTCATCTTGCCCTGTCAGGGAGGAGAGACGGATGCGTGGGTTAACGGTGGTTGCATGGGTCATAGGTGGTTTGCCTGTCGTGGCGTTTGCCGCGACGCTCGCCTTGACCGACGGCGCACCGATACGCGCATCGTCTGCAGGGTCTGGGATGCCGGACGCGGCGCACGTGGTGCCGGACTGGCCAGGGCAGCCGGCACTGGCGACGCCCGCCGGCATCCCAACTCGCGCGCCATCATCTTTGGGGGACCAAAATCCCCGGACGGTCGTGAACTGGACACCGCCCCCGGCTGCCGCGTTTCGCTATGACCGGACCCGGGCAGGCTGGGATCAGCTGCGGCGCCTGGCGGAATCTGGCGACCGCGACGCGCTGGTGTTTTTGCCCTGATGCGGTCGAGTCATCCTCTTAGCGCATCGCGGATCAGCAATATTTCGGCGCCTTGAAATTTGCCGTTTCGAAACCATTTAAGGGCTACGTTGTGCGGGTCATGGGAGCGCATGGCGATTGAAACCCGGGGTGCCGCAATCGGGCCCCAAGGACTGTGATCCCGGCCCTTGTTGTCAAACAGGGGTGGTGTCGCGGCCCGGAACTCGCTCGGAAGGAGGAGTGACGGCAATGCCACGTTTGTCCCCGCTTAACAGCCCGCTATTGCTGGGGTTCGATGAATTCGAACGCACGCTGGAGCGTATCTCCAAAGCCTCCTCGGACGGCTATCCCCCCTACAATATCGAGCGCACAGGCGAGAGCCGGTTGCGGATCACCCTCGCGGTGGCCGGGTTCGCGCGCGACGATCTGGATATCGAGCTCGAAGACAGTCAGCTCACGGTGCGCGGCCGCCAGGCCGAGCAGGATTCGCGCGAGTATCTGCATCGCGGGATCGCGACCCGGATGTTTCAGCGCAGCTTCGTGTTGGCGGATGGTGTCGAAGTGACAGCGGCATCGCTCGATAATGGGTTGCTGCACATCGACGTGTCGCTGCCGCGGCCCGAACGCAATGTGCGCAAAATCGAGATCGCCGGCGATACGTCGCCCGCCCTCGATATGGAAACGAAAGGACAGGCATCATGAATATGCGTGACGAAAAATTCAGCCCCGATCAGTTTGCCGCGCTGGGCGTCGATCGTGTCGCCTATGTGCGTCCTGCCGTGGTCGATGGGTGGACCGTTTATGCGATCCACAGCGCCGACGGCAATGAAATCGGCATGATGGCCGAGCGCGATATCGCGTTTGCGGCAGTCAAGCAGCATGACATGGAGCCGGTCAGCGTCCACTGACCCGGGTCGGTTAAAGCGGGCGCGCGTGAAACGCTAGCCGGCGGCGCGAAGCGTCTCGCCGGCGGCGAAGCCGGTCTCGATCAGCAGGGCATAGATGGCATCCGTGCTGTCGGAGCCTCGCAATTTGTCGCAGAAGGCCCGGTCGCGCATGATTCGTGAGACCCGCGCGAGTGCTTTCAGATGGTCGGCGCCGGCGCCCTCCGGGGCAAGCAACAGAAACACCAGATCGACCGGTTCATCGTCGATCGAGTCGAAATCCACGGGCTTTTCGAGGCGGGCGAACATGCCCTGAAGACGGTCGAGCTCGGGCAACTTGCCGTGGGGAATCGCCAGCCCGGCACCGACACCCGTCGAGCCCAGCCGTTCGCGCTCGACCAGAATATCGAACACCCGGCGCGCGTCCGTGTTCAGAATATTGCCCGCAGCCTTCGACAGTTCCTGCAGCACCTGTTTTTTGCTGGTCGCGTGCAGATTGGCGATGACGCTGCCGGGTTCAAGAATGTCTTCGATATTCATCGGTTGTCCGCTAGGCCCCGTTTTCCGAGCTGTCCGGCGTATCGATCCAGCCGACATTGCCATCCGCGCGGCGGAAAACCACGCTCATGCCACCATGCTTGGCGTTGCGGAAGACCAGCGCGTGGCCGTCCGCCAGATCCATGCGCATGACGGCCTCGGAGACCGTCAGGCTTTCAACCGACGTCTGGTCCTCAGCGATGATGACCGGGTTGTCGTCGGCCTGGACCTCATCCGATGTGTCCTCGTCGCCGGCATAAGCGGCAATGACATATTCGGGCAGGGTCGGCGTGGCGATGGTTTCGCGATCCTGGTGATGGTCGCGCAGGCGTCGCTTGTGCCGGCGCAGACGCTTGGCCAGATGCGCCAGTGCGACGTCGAAGGCCGCATAGGGGTCGTCGGCTTCCTCATGGGCGCGCACATGGATGCCGCGGCCCACATGCATGTTGATGCTGGCGCGGATCCGATAGGATTCGCGCGACAACACGACAGTCGCGTCGATCGCGTCGGCGAAATATTTCTCCGTCGTACTTTCGATGGCATCCTCGATATGGCCACGCAACGCGTCACCCACATCGATCTGTTGTCCTGTCACATTGATTTGCACGGTGTGTATCGCAGTCTGTCGTTGGAAAGAATATGTCACGGGCCACCAGGGGTGGCCACGGTATTCAACTCGTTGTCTGCCGCTATGCGTGTGATCCGTATCAATGCGGATCGCAACGCTGCATATCGTGTTTGGTTGGTACCGACCGTTCATCGTGCGGTCTCGGCTTGCGGCGCGGAACTTAGTCAGGCGCCGGAAGGGTGTCAATACGCCCCGCCGCCCTTTCACCGACTTGGGAACGGGCGGTGAAAATTCAAGCAACAGTTTGGGAACAAAAGAAAATCAGCCGGAAACCCGTTTCATGCGGCGGCGCTCCACGGAAGACGGAATCTTGAGCGAATCCCGATACTTGGCGACGGTTCGGCGGGCTATTTCCACACCGTCGCCGCGCAGCATGTCCACGATCTTGTCATCCGAAAGGATGGATTTGGCGGACTCGTTGTCGATCAGCAACTTGATCTTGTGGCGCACGGATTCGGCCGAATGGGTCTCGCCGTCGGTGGTGCTGTTGATCGCCGTCGTAAAGAAGTATTTGAGTTCGAACAGCCCGCGCGGAGTCGCCATGTATTTGTTGGTTGTGACCCGGCTGATGGTGCTTTCATGCAGGCTCACGGCGTCGGCGATGTCGGCCAGAATCAGCGGCCTCAGATGCGCCACCCCGAGCCGAAAAAATGCATCCTGCTGGCGAATGATCTCCGCCGCCACCTTCAGGATGGTGCGCGCGCGCTGGTCCAGCGCCCGCACGAGCCAATTGGCCGCCTGGAACCGCTCCTGCACGAACTCCTTGTCTTCCTTCCCACGCGTCGCGCTCGTGATCTCGGCGTAATAGGCCCGGTTTACCAGGACGCGCGGCAGGGTGTCGTTGTTGAGCTCGATTTCCCAGCCACCGCCCTGTTTGGCGCGCATCATCACATCCGCGGTGATGTATTCGGTGTTCGTATTCTCGAATGCCGCCGCGGGCTTCGGGTCCAACGTCTTCAGTTCCGCAAGCATGTCGATCAAATCTTCTTCATCCACACCGCACGCGCGGCGCAGCCCGGGCAGATCATGCTTGGTCAGGAAATCGAGATTGTCGAGCATCGCCTGCATCGCGGGGTCGAGCCGGTCGCGTTCGGCCAGTTGCAGAGCAAAACATTCGATCACGTCCCGCGCAAAGACGCCCGTTGGCTCGAATGCCTGGAGGGATTTGAGCACGCGCTCGATGAGAGGAATTTCGCAACCGAGCTGTTCGGCCAATTCCTCGACCGAGGCCGTGAGAAAACCGCGTTCATCGAGCGAATCAATGAGCGCGCGTCCGATCAGCCTGTCCGTTGGGTCGGCGATCGACAGATCCAGCTGCTCGGTCAGGTGTTCGCGCAGGGTCACTTCACTGGCCATCGTCTGGTCGATGCCGGGCAATGAATCGCTGTCACCGCGCGGCGCCGGGGCACCGCCGCCGGCCGACCGGAAGGGATCGTCCTGCAGGACATTCGAATAGTCGGTGTCGAGGGGGGCTTCGTCCGATCCCAGGCCTTCACGGCTCGTCAGGGTCACGGCATCGCCATCGTCGCCGGCGTTGGTGCCGGTTTCGGCCGGAACGCTCTCATCTTCGATGATCGCATCTTCGCGCTCGAGGAGCGGATTCTCCTCAAGTTCCGTTTCTACGAAGGCCGCCAGTTCAAGATTTGACAGTTGCAGCAGCTTGATTGCCTGCTGCAACTGCGGCGTCATGACTGGCGCCTGAGTCTGCCGGACGTCGAGACGCGTTGTCAGAGCCATGGTTAACGTCTTCTACAGACTGAATCTTTCGCCAAGGTAAACGCGCCTCACATCGGCATGGGATACGATTTCGGACGGCGCACCGCTCATCAGAACGGTGCCCTCGTGCAAGATATATGCCCGATCGACGATATCCAAGGTCTCACGCACATTGTGATCGGTAATTAACACACCGATGCCGCGATGTTTGAGGTGGCTGACAAGGTCGCGAATGTCGGCCACCGCGATGGGATCGATGCCGGCGAGTGGTTCATCAAGCAGGATGAAGTGCGGTTGGCTTGCCAGCGTGATCTTAATTTGCATGCGACGCCGCTCGCCGCCTGACAGGGCCAGCGCCGGCGTCCTGCGCAGATGGCTGATGGAGAATTCAGCCAGCAGATCGTCAAGCATGGCCTCGCGCCGGTCGCGCTCGGGTTCGATCACTTCGAGCACCGAGCGGATATTCTGCTCGACCGACAGGCCCCGAAAAATGGACGCTTCCTGAGGCAGATATCCGACGCCCAACCGCGCGCGCCGATACATCGGCAATTCGGTGATGTTGTGCCCGTCGAGGCAGATCGAGCCGGAATCGGCGGTGATAAGGCCGGTGATAATGTAGAAACAGGTGGTTTTGCCAGCCCCGTTGGGCCCCAACAAACCCACCACTTCGCCTTGGTTCACAACCAGCGACACATCCCTGATCACCGGGCGTTTGCGGAACCGCTTGCCGATATTCTTGACGACGAGGCCGGCGTTGCTGGCAACCAGCCGCGGTTTTCCATCGGCTCCGATTTCGCGGGAAGGTGTTTGGTCCGTCATTGGTTTCCAGTCGATCCAGGGGTGGATGAGGACGGGCTTTTGGCTTTGGGGAGGAACAGTCCACGCACCCGCTCACCGGCTGGCGAGGAGAGAAGACGGCTCTCACCGGTCTCCAAATTAACCTCTGCGCGCTCGCCGTTCAATTGGGTCTCTCCGCGGGTGATTTTGACATTGCCCGTCACCGTGGCGATGCCGCGTGAGGGATCATAGTCACCCTTATCGGCGCGCACGATGTCGGTCGGGGTCGAGACCAGCACATTGCCCAGAGCATCAATCCGCTCCATCGCGGCCTGTTGATTGCCTTCGCCAAAATGCGCCGTCAAGACGTCGGCGCGAACCCTGCGATCGCCGCGGATGGCCAGCGCGTCGCCCCGGGCCACGGCCAGTTGTTTGGTCTCGTAATACTCCAGGCTGTCACGCGCGGTGATCGTATCTTCTGCTGTGTCGAGCTGGATGTTCTCACCGGTCATGACCAGCACGCCTTTATCGATGTCGTAGACGGCCTTGTCGGACCGCGCGACTTCGTTCGCTGAAAAAATGCGCACATTCCCGTTGGCGTCGATGCGGTAAATCTCGTTCTCGCCGGCGGCATTCGGCCGGTAGGACGCGATCAGTTCATCGCCCTCGACTGTAACATTGCCCTGTCGCGCGCGCGCGTTCCCGCGCGCGACGTAAAGCTGCTTGGCCCGCTGCCACTCAATTCCGTCATCTGCTTCGATCTGGATCGGTCCGTCGCCCCCCCGGCTGAAGCCGAGCGACTGGGCCCCCACCGTTGCGGGCAGGGCGAACCACAATAGGGCCGAGAGGGCCAGGATATGCTGTGTTCGGATCATTGGGGTGGTGTCGCTCCCTCGAAGACCGTCAGCCGTGCCGGGCCGAGAAACAAAACCCGCGCGCCCGAATCGAGCACCCGAAATCCTTCGGCATTGAGAACTCCGAAGGGGCCCTGACCCTGGACCGGGTCATCGCCAGACGCGTCGCTCGTCGCCAGATCAACCCGGGCGGTTGTGGTCTGGAACTCATACCCCTGATCGTGAAAAAGGTTTACGTCGCCGGCGAGGTGGAGCGTGTTGGTTTCGGCCTCGAACCGGCCGTCATTCGCTGTGAGGGCGACCCATGAGCCGTCGGCGAGGACGATGTCGGCCGTCGGGTTGGTCAGATCGTAGATTTCGCCACCGTCCGCGGCTTCTCCACGGGCGCCGAAATCGGCGGTGATCTGAAACGGGCGGGCGGCTGAATCGGTTCCCTGCAGGCGTGGGTTGAGGACCTGTGGTTTGGCGCCGCCGGCCGGGCCGACGGCTTCGAGGTCGATCCGAAATCGGTCCTCGTCGGGCGACAGGCGCGGCCAGACCGCGACCAGAACCAGCAATGCGAAAGCGATGCCCGGTAACAGATACTTCATTGTGGAGACAATGCGTGAGCGGCCGAACCCGCTGCGCCGCCGCCGCGGCATCGAGCCCATACGCGACTGGCGTTGCCGGCGTGTCTCACCGGGCGTTTCGGTCTGTGGGGCCGTGTTTCCCGCGTCGCTCATGCGGTGTTCAGGCGATGCCCGCGCGCAGGCAGTCATGAATATGAAGGATGCCCACGGGATGCCGGTCTTCGGCCACGAACAGGCTGGTGATTTTGCTCGCATTCATCAGGCCGAGCGCCTCGGAGGCCAATGCCTGGGCGCGAATGGTTTTGGGGTCAGCTGTCATCACGTGACCGCATGTTAGCTGCAGCAATGTGTCCGACATATGGCGGCGCAGATCGCCGTCCGTGATGATGCCCGTGAGCTGGCCCTGCGTGTCGATCACGCCCGCGCAGCCAAAACCCTTGGTGGTCATCTCCAGAATGGCGTCGCCGACGGACGCGTTTGCGTCGAGCAGTGGCAGGGATTCTTCACTGTGCATGAGGTCGGAGACGCGTAACAGGTTCTGGCCGAGCTGGCCGCCCGGATGCAGGACCTGGAAATCCTCGGCCGTGAAACCGCGCCGGTCGAGCAACGCAATGGCAAGCGCATCGCCGATCGCCAGCATTGCCGTGGTCGATGTGGTGGGTGCCAGGCCCATCGGGCAGGCTTCCGCGATGGCGGGCAAGAGCAGCGTACAATCCGCATTGTCCGCGAGGGACGATCCCGCGCGGCCGGTGATCGCGATCAGCGGGACATTAAAACGGCGGCAATAGTTGATCACATCGCTCAGTTCCGGCGTCTCGCCGGAGTTGGAAAGTGCGATCACCACATCGTCGCGCGCAATCATGCCGAGATCGCCATGGCTGGCTTCGCCCGGATGCACGTAGAATGACGGGGTGCCTGTGCTCGACAGGGTCGAGGAAATCTTGCGGGCGATATGGCCGCTTTTGCCCATGCCGGTGACGACAGTGCGGCCGGCGGCACGACGGATCAGATCCACCGCTGTGACGAAGCGTTCATCCAGCGATTCACCCATCACGCGCAACGCATCGGCCTCAAGCCGGAAAACGCGCTGCGCCGCGTCGATATCGCGCGACACTTCAGCAGGCGTTGGGTCGGTTTTGGCGGTCCCGGTCACGGTTGGGTCAATCGATCTTTTCAATCAGTGGACCGATCCACGAAACACGCAAGAAATCCCCGTGTATCAATCGGTTGCAGTATGGGTTGTACGTTATGAATCGTCAAATACGCCACCGCAATAAGGCCGACCTGACGACGCGCTCCGCTAATTGTGCGCAAGCACGTCGATTTCCGGCCAACCGGCCAGGTCCAGCGCGGCGCGCGCGGGCAGGAAATCGAAGCAGGACTGCGCGAGGTGAACGCGATCGAGGCGTTCGAGCATCGCGTCCAGACGTATCTTGAGTTCGTGCAGGAAGAACACGTCATTTGCGGCATATTCGAGCTGCTCGCGGCTCAGGTCTTCCGCCCCCCAGTCCGAGGATTGCTGCTGCTTCGAGATTTCGACGCCGAGCAATTCGCGGCAGAGATCCTTGAGCCCATGCCGGTCGGTGTATGTGCGGACCAGCCGGGATGCGGTGCGCGTGCAATAGACCGGGCTGGCGTCGACGCCGAGATACTGGCTGATGGCGGCGAGATCGAAACGCGCGAAATGATAAAGCTTCAGGCGATTGCGGTCGGCCAGAAGCGCCTTCAGGTTCGGCGCGTCATAGGCATCGCCCGCGTTGGCGGGAAACTGGACCAGATGTGCGACCCCGTCGCCTGCCGACAACTGCACCAGGCACAACCGGTCGCGCAGCGAATTGAGCCCCATCGTCTCGGTATCGACGGCGATCACGTCGCCCAGATCGATACCGTCGGGCAGGTCGTTTTGGTGAAGCTCAATATCCACGATGAAGTCCCGATGTTGATGGGGCACGGCTCGGCGCCAGCCGGGCGGTTGCTAACCCTCGATATGGTGCCTGTCAACCGAGCTTGGCAGAATGCGCGGCCCGGCGCTATACACCGGTTGAGTCCGCGAACGCGGTGCATCAGTGGAGTGAAGAGATGGCGTTACGTCGGGTGACGGTTTTCGGCGGATCGGGGTTTCTCGGTCGTTACGTGGTGGAGCGACTGGCAGACCGGGATGTGGTCGTGCAGGTGGCTGTTCGCGATCCGGAGGCCGCCAAGCATTTGCGCACCCTCGGGCAGGTCGGCCAGGTTACACCCTTTGCCTGTGATGTGACGAATGCTGCCGCCGTGGCCCGCGCGGTCGATGGCGCGGACGGGGTGATCAATCTCGTGGGCATTCTGGCCGAACGCGGCCGTCAGACTTTCAAGTCCGTGCATGTGGATGCGCCGGCCGCTATTGCGATTGCCGCGGCGAGCGCCAAGGTGAAGTCTCTCGTGCATGTGTCCGCAATCGGCGCGGCGTCGAACGCGCTGTCTGAATATTCCCGCTCGAAGGCGGCCGGCGAGGTCGCGGTGCGCGGGGCCTACCCCGATGCGGTGATCATGCGCCCGTCCGTGATCTTCGGGCCGGAAGACGGCTTCTTCAATCTGTTTGCCGGCTTGGCACGTATGTCGCCGGCCCTACCGCTGTTTGGCGGCGGCAAGACGCGTTTTCAGCCGGTCTATGTCGCCGATGTGGCCGACGCGGTCGTGGCGGGGCTGACCGATGCCGCGGCCCGGGGCAAAACGTACGAACTGGGCGGGCCGACAGTCATGAGCTTTGCCGAGCTGATGGAACTGATGCTCAAGGAAATCCGCCGCAAGCGGTTGCTGGTGCCGATCCCGTTCTTTGTCGGCGACATCCAGGCGACCCTTGCCGGAATCCTGCCGAACCCCCCGGTCACCCGCGATCAGATGAAGTCCCTGCGCGCCGACAATGTGGTGAGCGCGGATGCGGCGACGCTGGCTGATCTGGGCGTTTTCCCCACTGCAATGGAATCGATCCTGCCGACCTATTTGTACCGGTATCGGCGCGGCGGCCGTCTCGGCCGCGCATCGATGGCGCAGTAGGCCGTCCGGCGTCCCCTAGAACGCGCCGTACACCCAGCCCAGGATGAGGCCGCCCAGCGCCAGCCGGTAGATCACGAACGGTCCGAATCCGGCGAACCGCAGCCAGCGCAAAAACAACACGATCGTGACGAGCGCGGTCAGGAATGACAGCACGGCGGCGATCAGCGCGTCGCGGGTCAGCATGGCATTGCCCGTTTCGATCAGCTGCAGGCCGATCAACAGGCCCGCCCCGCCGATTGCAGGGATCGACAACAGCATGGAAAACCGCGCGGCCTCGCGGCGGTCATAGCCCAGGAAACGTGCGGCCGTGATGGTGATGCCGGCCCGGCTCGTGCCGGGGATCAGCGCCAGCACCTGGGCGATGCCGATCACCAGGGCATGGGGAATGGTCAGGTGGTCGAGCTTGAGGATGGTCATGCCCGTGCGGTCGGCCAGAAACAGCAGCAGCCCGAAACCGATCGTTGTCCAGCCGACGATTTCCAGCGTGCGCAGATGGTGCTCGATCAGATTCTGGGCGAAGAAACCGGCAATGATGACGGGGATGGTGGCGAGGACCAGATAGCCCGCCAGACGCGCGCCGTCATGTTTGCGCCCGCGCACGGTGTCGAACAGACCGGCGATCATGAATACGAGGTCGCGCCAGAAATAGGCGACCACGGCGAACAGGGTGCCGACATGCACGGCCACGTCGAGGATCAGGGTGTTTTGGGACAGGCCGAGAAGTTCGGAGCCCAGGCGCAGATGGCCCGAAGAGCTGATCGGCAAAAACTCGGTGATACCCTGGATAATGGCGAGGACGGCGATTTCGAAAAGCGGCATGACGCCTGATTCCAGCACTGCGAGGAGAGCGCCTTATACCACCCGACCGCCGCGCCGGGATACGAGAATGGGCATGCTTGGATACCGTGATTTTCGGCCCATTTTCAGCATCTGAAACATCCGGTTCGGGCATATTGCCCCGGCGGTTCGAGATGCTAGTGTCCGGCGGTTATTTGACCCGGAGAATCTTTGGCCCGGTGGTTTTGAAAAGGGGAGCAGCATGCCGAACGACAACATGGTCAAGCCGACCGACCGTATCCATCCGCAGCAGGCCGACGCGCTCAAGCGCAACGCCGAGATCGTCGCCGAACTGGGCAACCCGGGCGCGGGTATAGACGAAGTGCGAGCACATGCCGACGCGGTGCGCGCGATCTGGAATGAAGGCGGCCCTCAGATGGCATTGAACGAGGCACGGACGATCCCCGGGCCGTTCCGGGATGTACCGGTGCAGTTCTACCGTCCGTCTGCCGACGGCACGCTGCCCGTGTTTGTCTATCTCCATGGTGGCGGTTTCCGGATCGGCGGGCCCCTGTCCAATGATCGCCAGATGCGCGAGATTGCCGCGTCGTGGGGTGGGGCGGTGGTCAGCGCCGACTATCTGCATGTGCCTGAACACACGTTCCCAGATCCGGTGGACGAGATCGTCGCGGCTTTGGAATGGCTGGCCGAGAACGGTGCCGATTGGGGCCTCGACACCAGCCGGATCGCGATCGGCGGTGCTTCTGCCGGGGCGAGCGTTGCGCTCGGTGCGGCGATCACCTTGCGTGACAAGGGCCGCGGCGATGTTCTGAAGGCCGTTCTGTCTCTGTATGGGGTGCTCGATTACAATCTGGAATCGGATTCCATGAATGAACTCGGCGGCGGCGATTTCATGCTCACCAACGAATATACCCAGATGGTCTATGACGGGTATGTGCCCAACCCGGCTGATCGATCCGACCCGCGCGCCTTTGCTGCAAAGGCGGATCCGACGGGCCTGCCGCCGATTTTCATTGCGGCGGCCGAGCTCGACCCGATCCGCGACGATTCCCTGACCTTCGCCGCGACCCTCAAGGCCGCGAAGCATTTCTTCGTGCTGGAGGTTTATCCCGGCGTGTTGCATGCCTTCTTCGGCTATTCCGGGGTCGTCGACGAAGCGAAGCGCTGCGTCACCGATGCGGCGACGTTTCTCGGTCGCGCCCTGGGTTCGCAGGGGGGATCACAGGGTGGCCAGGGACAAGGGCGGGCCTAGGTCATGGGGGTTGCGATTTTCGCTCTGCTCGTCTCGATCGTCCTGATCTTCGTCGTGCCACCGGTTGGCATCGTCGCCACCCCACTGGCGGCGATCTGGGTGGTCCTCGCCTTCGTGTTCAAGGTGCTGGGTTGGGGGTTCGGCGGCGGGCGCAGCTAGGCGCTCTTCGTCCGTACCGCCTTGAATCCGCGTGTGACCGCGGGGACCGAATCCTCGATCGGGAACCGCTCGGCGGACGACCCGCCGACATAGCCGTGCAGCTGCGGCGCCAGCTTGATGAATTCCGCGAAATGCGCGGGTGTCTCGATGGCCCCGCCATGGCAGGTAATAATCCGGTCGGCATATTTGGTGCCGAGCACATCGGTGCAGATCGCCACCCGCTGCGCCGCGTCGTCAAAGTTCATGACCGTGTCCGAGCCGATCGTGCCGCCGGACGAATTGCCGAAATGAACGATGAGGTTGTCCACGCCGGCCTCGGCCATGGCGAGGGTTTCTTCGGGCGTGGTGCAGAATGCCTTGGTGAACAGGTTTTGTCTGTGGGCATAGCCGAGCACCTCGATCTCGCGCGCGTAGCCGGTGCCGGTCTCTTCCAGGTCTGAGCGGAACTTGCCGTCGATCAGGGCGACGGTCGGACAGTTCATGATGCCGTGGTAGCCGGCGGCGGCGAGCCGGTCGACGAAGCGGTTCATGTCCCGGGTCGGGGCGGCGCAGAGGATGCCGGCCACGACCGGGCAATCATCGATGACGTTGAGCAGTGAACGCTCACCCAGTTCCAGCGTGATCGCATTGGCGTCCCCGATGGGCAGATAGCCGGCCATGGAGCTCAGTCCCTGCATGCGAAAATAGGCCAGGATGTGGGTGGTGATCATGTCCGCGCCGCCGCGCGCCGCCATCTTCGCGGTGATGCCGGAGCCGCACAGGGCGTCATAGATGGTGCGTCCGGCGTCACGCTCGGCGTGCAGGCGTTGCATGATCGTTTCGCGGGTCAGTTGGGTCGCCATATCGTCTTTCCTTTGGGCAAATGTGACGCGCCCAGCATAGCGGCATTCCGTCTGCTTTTCTCGGCGCGAATGGGTTGTCTCTGCTTTCCTTGAATCGTGCACCTCGTCTAGGCTGTCCGCGCGATGCGAACCCTCTATCACCTCTGGCTTTGCCCTTTTGCGCGCAAGGTTCGAATTGTGCTGGCGGAGAAGAAACTCCCCTTCGAACTCGAGATCGAAAAGGTGTGGGAGCGGCGCGACGAATTTCTTGCCCTGAATCCGGCCGGCGAAGTGCCGGTTTTGATCGAGGCGAATGGCGCCGACGGGCCGCCGCTGGTGCTCTCGGATTCCGGCGTCATCTGCGAGTATCTGGAAGAGATCTGCGCCGAGCCTGGCCTGCTTGGTAAGGAACCGGAAGCCCGCGCCGAGGCGCGCCGCCTCACGGCCTGGTTCGATCAGAAGTTCCAGCGCGAGGTGACGGTCAATCTGGTCGATGAAAAGATCAACAAGCGTTTCCTGGGGCTGGGTGCGCCGTCGTCGTCGGCGATCCGCGCGGGGCATGTGAACATCGGCACCCACTTGTCCTATGTGGAGTATCTGATCGAGCGGCGGGAATGGCTTGCCGGCCCGGATTTCACGCTCGCCGATATTGCCGCGGCGGCGCAAATTTCCTGTGTCGACTATGTCGGCGACGTGCCGTGGGACGATTTTCCCGAGGCG